>NZ_JBICJO010000019.1:0-95227 GCF_043103185.1 Shewanella sp. YQ_9 | reverse complement strand
TTTTTTATGCTACTGTGGCTTGGCAACAAAGTTCTTCAGAAGCATTCAGTTGCCAGTGGCGTACTCAGATTCAGGCGCTGGCGTGGGTAACCAGATAGCCCATATAGCCGCAGTAACCTAGCAATAATATGGCGCCTTCGCGGCGGCCGATACGAAAACCG
This sequence comes from Shewanella sp. YQ_9, assembly GCF_043103185.1. NCBI lineage: Bacteria > Pseudomonadati > Pseudomonadota > Gammaproteobacteria > Alteromonadales > Shewanellaceae > Shewanella > Shewanella sp. YQ_9. Next base: position 95,066 of record NZ_JBICJO010000019.1, on the reverse strand, counting down.
CTCCAGGCAAAGGGCAACACCAACAGTGCCAGGGTTAGCATCACGCTGAAATCCAGAGCACTGAAGCCGGCAGAGCTGATTGGGTGCACCAAGGCAGTGACCCCGAGGATCCCCAGCAGGTTGAACAGGTTGGAGCCAACCACATTACCTATGGCGATATCGCTCTGGCCCTTGAGAGCGGCCAGAATCGAGGTCACCAATTCCGGCATGCTGGTGCCTATGGCAATAATGGTCAGGCCGATCACTACCTCACTGATACCGAAGGTACGGGCCAACTCGACCGCGCCATCGACAAACAGTATGCCGCCGCCCACCAACATGCCGATACCGGCGATGATAAACAGCAGCGACAACAGAGGGTTCTTGGGGCCTTCAATAGGTTCATCAGTCTCTTCGCCCTTGCTGCTGAAATAGCTGAGCAACAGATAGCCTACCAGTAAGCTGGTCAGTACGGCGCCGTCAATCAGGCTCAGTTCACCGTCGAGTACCAGCAGCCACATCAAAATAGAGGCGCCTATCATCAGCGGAATGTCGCGTCTGACCATTTGTGACTGTACCCCTATCGGGCGGATCAGCGCGGTCAGTGCCAGGATCAGACCGATATTGGCGATATTGGAGCCCACCACGTTACCCAGGGCAATACCCGGACTGCCGGCCAGTGCTGACTTAACGCTCACTGCCAGCTCGGGCGCGCTGGTGCCGAAGGCGACGATCGTCAGGCCGATCACCAGCGGGGTGATCCCCAGACGCAGGGCGATGACGCTGGCGCCGCGAACCAAGGCTTCTGCTCCCAGAGTCAGGATCAAGAAGCCGCCGAGAATAGAGAGTGCAATCAACATTAAAAACCGCTTTTCCTGTCAGTAAGGTGCCATGCAGAACGGCACCGATGAATGTGTTTGGGCTGCCAGCATAAGGTTTTTCCTCCCGAAGGCAACCTCTTTTTGACAGAATATGTCACAAAAATCCCGGCCGAAGCCGGGATAATCAGATAAACCAAGGAGCGTCGGCTCTAGATTTCATCTTCCCAGACAACCTTGGCACCGCGAATGCCTTCCATCCGGCTGGCGTATCTGCTCTCCAACACATGGCGCTTGATTTTCAGCGTCGGAGTCAGCACGTCGTTTTCTATGGTCCAGGGCTCCTTGACCACCAGAACCGCTTCCACGGTTTCATGGGATTCCAGGTTGGGGTTAACCGCATCCACAGTGGCCTTGAGCGAGGCGCGCACCTCTTCTCTGGCTTGCAGCGCCGCCCCTTCAGAGAGTTGCACCAAAGCTACAGGGTGAGGCAGTCCCAGGCCGATGACACAGATAAGCTCCACATGGGGATCCTGCGCCAGCTTACGTTCAATTGGCACAGGCGCCACATACTTGCCCTTGGCGGTCTTGAAGTTATCCTTGACCCGGCCTGTGATGCTGACGCAACCGTCGGCATCTATGGCGCAGAGATCGCCGGTGAGGAAAAAGCCCTCTTCATCGAAGGCGGCGGCTGTGGCTTCCGGCGCCTTGTAATATTCACGCATCAATCCCGGGCTCTTCACCAGCAGTTCGCCATTGGCAGCCTGCTTAACTTCGCAGCCGATCACCGGCTTGCCGACTGTGCCTATCTTACTGGCATCGAAGGGGAAGTTGATGATTGAGTAGGCGCAGTTTTCTGTCATGCCCCAGGCTTCGCAGATATCCAAACCTATGCTGTGATACCACTCCACCAGTGACGGAGGTATCGGCGCCGAACCTGAACCGAGCAAACGACACTTGTCCAGCCCCAGGCCCTTATGGATCTTGCGTTTGACCAGATGGCTGATGAGGGGGATCTTCAGCAGCAGATTGAGCCTGGCGTAGCCGACCTTATCGATAATGTTCTTCTGGAACAGGGTCCACAGGCGAGGTACCGAGAAGAACACGGTTGGCCGCATTCGCTGCACATCGGCAACAAAGCTGTCGAGGCTTTCGACAAAGGCAACGCAGGAGCCGGAATAGAAGGAGGAACCCTCTATCGCCACCCGCTCTGTGATATGGGCCAGCGGCAGGTAGGACAGCAGTCTGTCTTTCCCATCTGTCTTGAGATCGCGTACCACGGCATTACAGGTCCAGCCGTAGCTGCCGAAGGTTTGGATGGCACCCTTGGGCTTGCCGGTGGAACCTGAGGTGTAGATCAGCGTCATCACCTGCTCGGCCTCGGGATAAGGGGCATCCACCAGAGGTGTACCGAGATTCAACAGCTGCTGCCAGTGATATTGAGCCGGCATGGTGTCATAAGGCATTGCCAGGCGCAGAATATCACCGCCGACGCCAGCTTCCTGATCGGCCCAGTGATCCAGCTTACCCAGCATGATGGCCTTACAGCCACTGTGTTCCAGCACGTAGCGTATGGTATCGGCATTGGCAGTGGGGTAAATGGGCACACTGATATAGCCGCCGTGCATCAGCGCCAGATCGGTAATGAACCATTCGGCGCAGTTTTTCGACAGCACGGCTATCTTGTCACCGGGTTGCAGCCCCAAGTGACGCAGGCCGCCGCAGAGTTGTTGCACCTTGGCCTGTACCTGACGCCAGGTCAGATCCTGATATTGGCCGTTGATCGGCTGCCTGAGATAGATCTCATCGCCTTGAGTCTCTACCCAGTGGTCGAGCATTTCCACCGGGCTCTTGAATGATGCTTCCATGGGGTGTCCCCTTTACTGTTCTTGTTATCTGCGTAGCTGCAGCTTCCCCCACGGCGGCTGCAACGATCTGATTATCTGTTAGTTTCGCTATGCAGTGGCCAAACCAGTATGGCGATAATTGTGATCTGGCGCAATATTTAATCGGTTGTTTGAAAAGCTTCACAGTTCGGGGGCGGGTTCACGCATCCGTTGCCACCAGTGGGCATCGGCGACTATCTGGCCCTGAGTGTCTATGGCCGGGTAGGGGATGCCTTTGCGGCGGCAGGCCTTGGCATAGATGGGGTGGCCTTGCTCAAACAACATGATCTGACAATAGTCATTGTCCAGCTTGCGGGTGCCATAGAGCCCGGCCTCCTGCCGCTGACGCTGCGCCTCATACAATAGCAGCGCCGACGCCACCGAGACATTGAGGGATTGCACCATGCCGACCATGGGGATCACTACCTGCTCGTCGGCTAGTGCCAGGGCTTCGGCGCTTATACCATCACGTTCATTGCCGACAATAAAGGCGGTGGGGCGGCGGTAATCCAGCTCCCTAAAGTCACGGGCCTGAGGGCCGAAATGGGTGGCGACCAGCTGCATCCCGCGCGCCTTGCAGGCCTTGGCAGCCGAGGCGAAGTCATAGTGTTTAATGGTTTTGACCCACTGCTGGCTGCCGGAGGCGGTATTGCCGGACAGGCGCATATCGGCATCGGGCCATACTGCATGAATTTCGTGGATACCCACAGCATCGGCACTGCGCAGCGCGGCGGAAATATTGTTGCTCTTGTGGACTCTGTCCAGGATCAGGCTCAGATCCGGCTGGCGCATGTCCAGCATTTGGTTGATGCGAGCGAAGCGTTCGGGGCTCATTGGCGGGGGATCCTATATGAAAAAGGGCGCCGTAGCGCCCTGTATTGGGGAGGGAACTCAGAGTTCCATCACACCGTCCATCTCGACCAGAGAACCCTTTGGCAGCTCTTTCACGCCGATGGCGGCGCGGGCCGGGTAAGGCTGGTTGAAGTAACGGCTCATGATTTCGTTGACCGTGGCAAAGTTGCCCAGATCCAGCATATAGATATTCAGTTTGACGATATCGGCCATGGAACCGCCGGCGGCTTCACAGACGGCCTTGAGGTTGTCGAATACCCGTACAACCTGGGTTTCAAAGTCGTCACCTGCCAGTGCCATGGTGGCTGGATCCAGCGGGATCTGCCCGGACAGGTAGACTGTGCTGCCTACTTTGACTGCCTGGGAGTAGGTGCCGATAGCGGCGGGAGCCTTGTCTGTTGCTATGATGATCTTCTCTGCCATAACGCTCTCTCTTTTTCTGTTATCAACGGTTACGGGATGTACGCAGAACCTCGGGCAGTACCCTGATTCGGCGCATAACATTTGCCATATGGATCCGGTCGCGAACCGAGATGCGCAGGTTGATCAGATAGACGCGGCCATCGCGCTCTTCGGTGCTGAGATTGTGAATATTGGAGCCTTCGGCGGCAATGATATTGGTGATCTTCGCCAGCGCGCCCTGATGGTTGACGATTTCGACCCTCAGGTTGGCCTGGAATTCGACGCCATCGACGGCATCCCACTGCACCGGAATATACTTGTCCGGCTCGCCCTGATAGCCGCGGATGTTGGCGCAGTTTTCCATGTGCACCACCAGGCCCTTGCCCGGGCTCACGTGAGCAATCACGGCATCCCCAGGAATGGGGCGGCAGCAGTTGGCGAAAGTAACCAGCATGCCTTCGGCGCCGCGGATCGGCATCAGCTTGTGCTCATCATGCTGCTTCTGCGGCTCTATCTTGTCGCCCTTGAGGCGTTGGGCTATGACTATGCTCATGGCATTGCCAAGACCTATGTCGGCCAGCAGTGACTGCAGATCGGCGTGTTTGGTGTCTTTGACTACCTTGTCTATCTGCGCCGGATCTATCTGTTCCAGCTTGGTTTCGCCCAGTGCATGGTTCAGCAGACGCCTACCCAGGGTGCTGGCTTCGTCCTGCTTGAGGCTCTTGAGCACCTGACGGATTTTGGCGCGGGCCTTGCCGGTAACCACGAAGTTGAGCCAGGCGGCGTTGGGGCGGGCACCCTTGGCGGTGATGATCTCGACCGTTTGCCCGGAAATCAGTGGCTGACTCAGGGGGTAGGCCTGGCGGTTGACCCGGGCGCCGACACAGGTGTTGCCTACATCCGTGTGCACCTCATAGGCGAAATCCACTGCGGTGGCGCCTACCGGCAGTTCCAGAATGCGGCCCTCGGGAGTGAACACATAGATCTCTTCCGGGAACAGCTCTGTCTTGACGTTTTCAACAAATTCAAACGAGGTGGAAGCACTCTGCTGCAATTCCAGCAGGCTTTGCATCCATTTGCGGGCACGCAGCTGGGTAGTGGTACCCGAGGCGCCGGTCTGGCCACTCTTGTACATCCAGTGGGCCGCAACCCCTTTATCGGCCATCTGGTCCATGTCTTCGGTACGGATTTGAATTTCCACCGGTACCGCATGGGGACCAAACAGCGAGGTATGCAACGACTGATAGCCGTTGGCCTTGGGAATGGCGATATAGTCTTTAAATCTGCCCGGACGCGGCTTGTAGAGGCCGTGCATTACTCCGAGCACCCGATAACAGGTGTCTATGGAGTCCACTATCAGGCGGAAGGCATAGATATCCATCACTTCCTGGAATTGCAGCTCTTTGCTGCGCATCTTGTTGTAGATGGAATAGAGGTTCTTTTCCCTGCCCTTGACCTTGCCCTTGATACCCACATCTTCCAGGCGGGTACGAATGGCGGTTTCTATGCTCTGGATCAGTTCCTTGCGGTTACCGCGGGCGGCACGAACCACCTCTTTGAGTACCCTATAGCGCATGGGGTAATAGGCCTGAAAGCCGAGATCTTCCAACTCTGTCTTGATATTGTGAATACCCAGACGGTTGGCGATGGGGGCGTAAATTTCCAAGGTTTCGCGGGCAATGCGGCGACGTTTGTCGGGCCGCAGGGCGCCCAGGGTGCGCATATTGTGGGTGCGGTCGGCCAGTTTGATGAGGATCACCCGGATATCCTGGGTCATGGCCATCATCATCTTGCGGAAGTTTTCCGCCTGGGCCTCTTTCTTGTCGCGGAATTTGATCTTGTCGAGCTTGGAGACACCTTCCACCAGCTCCGCCACCGAGGCGCCGAACAATTCGGCCAGATCCTGATGGGTAACTTGGGTGTCCTCTATGGTGTCGTGCAGCAGGGCGGCCATCAGCGTCTCGTGGTCGAGACGCATTTCGGCCAGGATGCGGGCAACCGCAACCGGATGGGTAATATAGGGTTCGCCACTGGTGCGCATCTGCCCTTCATGGGCATCACGCGCCACCTGATAGGCCTGCTTGAGTAATTCTACCTGCTCCGGCTCCAGATAACTGGCGGCAGACTCCTTGAGACCTTCAAACAGATACAAGTGGCTGTTCTCCTAAGAATATGCCTTAGAGTGAAGAGTTACCTTCTGCAATCGCTGCCACGGCAGCAATTTCAGCTGCTTCGCGCTCACGTACGCTCTGACGCTCATCGGCATCCAGAGTCGCTGAGTTAACCAGTCCCTGTTCGATTTCGCGCAGTGCGATAACAGTGGGTTTGTCGTTTTGCTCTTCAACCAAAGGATCTTTACCCTGGACGGCGATCTGACGGGCACGACGCGCCGCAACCATGATCATATCAAAACGGTTGCCGATTTGTTTAACGGCGTCTTCTACAGTAACGCGAGCCATGTGTTGAAACTCCAGTGATTTGAATGGAAAAAATGACGCAAAATTGTACACGAAGGCAATTAATCTGCCAACAGACCCTTAAGCATATCATTGTGAGTATTAATTTGACTAGCACGAGTCAGGCGTTGCGAGCGAATGATCGCGCTCAGATCCCCCAGTGCAGTCTCAAAATCGTCGTTGACTATGATGAAATCATACTCTTTATAGTGCGACATTTCTGACACCGCCTGTGCCATGCGGGAGGCGATGACTTCGCTGCTATCCTGACCGCGACCTGTCAGACGGCGCTCCAGTTCTTCGCGGGACGGTGGCAGAATAAAGATACCGATGGCCTCGGGCATCAGTTTCTTCACTTGCTGGGCACCCTGCCAGTCGATATCCAGGAACACATCTATGCCCCGTTCAAGCGTCTCTTCAATGACCTTGCGGGAAGTGCCATAAAAGTTACCGAAGACTTCGGCCCACTCGAAGAAGGCTTCTTCGGCAATCAGCGCCTTGAACTCCTCCACCGACACATAATGATAGTGCTGGCCGTGAACCTCTCCCGGACGGGGCTGGCGGGTGGTGTGCGATACGGAAACTTGTTTGTCGGCCGGTTTATTGGCCAGCAGGGCTGCAATCAGTGACGATTTGCCCGCTCCACTGGGGGCCGAGACAATAAAAAGGTTTCCGCGTGCACTCATAATATTTGGGTTCCAAGTCTTTGGCTGTAAAAAAGCCGGTGGCTGATGAGGGAAGCTGCGAACTATGCCCTGTCGGCACTCTGGCTTGCGCCAGCTACAGGTGTTCAAGGCAGCTTCCTTAAGGGCAGCTATTATATAGGCAGGCAATGCTGCCATGCCAGTGGCGCTGACAATTGCCATCAAATTCGTTAGGCTGCCATCAATAAGTCGGTCGATTTTTAAGGGGTTCTGTGCTGTATAAATCGCTCATCTGTATTCAGGGTTACGACAATGGTCTGCGACACGCGGCCATCAGTGGCGCCGTCTATCTTTTGTTACTCGTGCTGGGGTTGCTTTTTGGCGGCGGCAGTTTCATCTGGGTGCCCGGGATTTTACTGGCGCCCGTACTACTGCTCAGTTGCCGTCGTCGCTTGGGTGATGGCGGCCGTAACCCCTGGTTGTCACTGATAGCCCTGCTGCCTTGGCTCATTCTGCTGTTGGCCCTGAGTACCGACCAGGATAGCAGTTATCTGATAGGTGCCCTGGTGCTGGCTTTGGCGCTGCATGCAGGTTTGGCGCTGTTACCTGGTGGGAATCGCGGCCTCGGCGCTCGCAGTAAGCGAGACTATGTGCAGGGATACTGTGGCCCTGTGCCTTTGAGCGCCGAGCGTAAGAGCAAGATAAGACGGGTTGAGCCAACCCTGGGCAGTGATGTTCAAGGCTATTCAGATAATCAAGCTCAAGGCTATTCAGATGATCACGTTTATCAGAGTAGCGACCACGATGATAATCAACCGCATCACAGCGGCGCCGGGTATAGTGCCGCGGGGCAGCAGCCTGAGCACCCTCTGAGCCAAGCGTATGAGCCGGCAAGCTTTGCTGCTGCCAATAGCGACCATGATATCAGTCATGACGCCATATCCTATGGACCTGGCCGCAGCCGTTATTTCGACTCGGCGCCGACCGAGGGCGATACCTCAGCGATAGATACAGAGCCTGGCTGGTATACAGATAAGCAAGCCCGCCATAAGGTCAATAGCGCTGAGCCTGGGTTTGATGATGAGGTCGACCGCACCGGCTCCTTGTCTGTGTTGCTGCTCTCCTGGCGCGATGCCATATTGCAACTTTGGCAGCGGCTTGGCAGCCTCTCGGCCGCCCAGCGTAAGGGACTTGCCATAGCCGCTCTGGTCACAGCGCTGCTTGGCTTGGGATTGATCATATGGCTGCTGTGGCCTCAGGCTGAGCCTAATGACGCATCAGGCCGTGAGGCTACTGAGATTGCGGCCGAAACATCCGACAGGGTGACTGTGCGCCTACCGGACAGCTTCAGCCTGTCGCTCGATGGCGACTTGCTGCGTATGAGCTGGCTTGGCGATACTGACGCCCCTGGCCCCTTGTGGGATCTGGCTACCGCCAAGGGCGATCGCCGCTGCGCCGAGCTGGTGTTCAACAATGGCACTGGCTATCGGCCCATGTCGGTCGTTATCGGCGATAACGGCAAGGTCGAAGCGGCCTTCAGCCCTCTGGATAGTCAGGTGATTGTTCAGGATATGGCGCGGCGGGGCTCGGTTAAGCTCTGCGGCTATGACTTCAGCCTCAAGGGCAGTCAGGCGGCATTGGGTTCTGTTCCTGCCTTCCGGCAGCTTATTGAATAGGGCGCATGTTGGTGCACGGTTAACCACAGCTTTGGTTCATCAGAGCTGTGATTCTGTTATACTGCTTCGCTTCTTTCGGCTCGGCTTTCTTCGCGGCATATTCGACAGTTTATGGATACAAAATTAACTCTGGTGATTATGGCCGCCGGGCTGGGAAGCCGTTTTGGCGGTGATAAACAGTTGGCGGCATTGGGGCCCAATGGGGAAACCATGCTGCAATTGGCGCTAAGCTCGGCCATCAAGGCCGGGTTTGCCCGCGCCGTGCTGGTTATCCGCCCTGAGCTTGAAAGCGAGATCTGTCGCCAGTTAAGCGATTTCCTGCCTTCCGGGTTTGAGTGGCACCTTTGTTATCAGACGCTGGACGATCTGCCACAGCCGGTATCGGCAAGGCAGACAGGGGATATCACAAAGCGCCACAGTAACAGGCAAAAACCCCACAGTAACAGGCAAAAACCCTGGGGCACGGCGCATGCCCTCTGGAGTGCCAGGCATCTGGTCAATGGCCCCATGGCAGTGATCACCGCAGATGATTATTATGGCGATCATGCCTTTGTGCAGTTGGCCGAGGGGATTAGGCAGCATCCCAATGAATGGATGATGGTGGCCTGGCCGCTGGGACTGACCTTGTCCGAGCATGGCGGGGTGAATCGTGGCCTGTGTGAGGTCAATGGGAAGGGGTACCTGACTTCGGTGCAGGAGTGGCTCGATATTCGTCAAGGCACCCATGGCCTTGAGGGAGAGCTTCAGGGCGAACGCCGGCCGATAGCCGCCGATGCCTTGGTATCCATGACCTGCTGGGGCTTTTCGGCGAATATATTTGCCGCACTGGAGCAGGGGCTCAGACGCTTTTTGGCAACCCATGGCGATGATCTTAAAGCCGAGTGTTATCTGCCTGCGATAGTGCAAAATGCAATTGAGCAGCCAGACCCAGAGCCGTGCCAACAACAGCAAAACCTTGCCACCCGCAGTGTCAGGGTGGAAACCGCCCGCGAGGCCTGGTTGGGAGTGACATATTCCCAGGACGCCGCCCGGGTGAAACAGCAATTACAGGAGTTAATGGGTGCTTGAGCTTATCCGGCAGCAGGTGCTGCCTCACTTCGGGATCCCTGACAATGCCAAAATCAGCCCACTGGGCAATGGCCATATCAACGACACTTTTCTGATCCGCAGCGCCGATAGCGAACTTGTGCTGCAAAAGATCAACACTCAGGTATTTCGTGCGCCCAACGCCTTGGTCAATAATGCGGCCAAGGTCAGCGAGCATTTGAGTCAGTGTGCTGCGCAAGGCGGCTATCAACTGCAGCTGATAAGGCCTGTGATGACCCGCGAGCAGCAGTTGGCGGTGGATCTCGGTGAACAGGGATTTTGGCGCGCCATCAGTTATCTGCCCTTCAGTCAGAGCATCGAAGTGGTGCGCTCTGAGGCCGAGGCCGAACAGGCGGCGCGTGCCTTTGGCCATTTCGCCCGCGCCTTGAGCCAAGTAGACCCCCATGAACTGGAAGATGTGATCCCTCTGTTTCACCATCTGCCAGGCAGAATCGAAGCGCTTTCCAAGGCGGTTGCCGAGGACCCGCTTGGGCGCCTGCAGCACTGTCGGCAGTGGGCCGAGTTGGCCTTGTCCCAGCAATCGTTGCTTGCGGAGCTTGAAGATACCTGTGCCGGTTTGCCGCTGCGGATTTGCCACAACGACACCAAGATCAACAACATGCTGTTCGACAAGCGTGATATGTCCAGCATGGCCATCATAGATCTCGACACCTGCATGAAGGGTTTCCTGATGTATGACTTCGGTGACATGGTGCGCACCTTCTGCTCGCCCGAGGCCGAAGACTCCACCGCACTCGATAAGGTCAGAGTCAGGCCCGAAGTGTTTGCCGCCATCTGCCGGGGTTACCTGGCAGAGCTGGGCGAGGTGTTGACGCCACTGGAGCGCCAGAGCCTATGGCTGGGTGCCCGGGTGATCTGTCTTATGATAGGTGTGCGTTTCCTCACCGACTATCTGTTGGGGGATAAGTATTTCCATATCCATCGCGAAGGCCATAACCTGGACAGAGCCGCCAACCAGTTCACCCTCTATCTCAGCTTATTGCAGCAAAGCGAGGCCCTAAAGGCGTGCTTGGTTTGAGCTATCTCGCCGTCTCTGAAAAGGGGCGGTGAGAGGTCTCCTTTACGATATTGCCTGGAAAATCTGCTGGCGATGCAGGGCTAGATATTCTTCTGCCGGGGCAAACTTGTTTGGTAGACGAATGGGCTGGTTTTCAAAGCGCTCAAAACTGTCACTCAAATATCGATTTTCTTTCGTCAGGAGTTTAGGGGATAGCAGCAACTCCAGATGGGAATTCAAAGTGATTAAGCCTTTGTCAAAAGCGGCGTCATGCAAGCTGGAAAGACACAGGCCGTTACTGGGGTTGAGACGTTGCTTAGGCTCTTGGTTCCAAGGCACTATATGGCTGGCAATCAGTAACTCTGGAATGTCTAATCCTGTTATGCAACAGCGAAAATCATAGGCACTCAAAACCGAGTTTCTAAATACTTGTTGGCCGACTCTGGCCTTAGTCATAGTCTCTCTTTCCCTACCGTGAAAATCGTCTGTCCCTACGGACTTTACATTTTGTGGCTCAGAGGATTGTGTTAACTGCTGGTGGGCAGCATAAGCTTTGAGATAGAAGGTTTCCCAGTCCTGGGTCATCTCTTGCCACATGGCTTTGTCGGCTCTAGAAGCACCAGGGAGTCCCTTGCGACCTGTAGAGGTGATGCTAGGGTCACAGCTGGCAATATTAGCCATCTTCATCGATAGCGATGAGGCCGACCTTTGCATGAGTTCGGCTATCTGGATTATTTCTGGGTTACGCTGGCTTATTCTGCCAAAGGGCGTGTGGCTATAAAGATAAAAAGCCACCAGTAGTTCATCCCGTTCCCACCTACGTTGATTTGCCATAAGCCCTCCTAGAGATGCTGCCAGTATGGACAGTACCCCTTTAAAATCAATTAGAAAATTGATTTCTCCCGGTTATCGAACTTGTCTACTGCCTATTTCAGCTTGTTACAGCCGGGAGGCAAGGCACTTTCCTTTGCTGTGCTTAAGATCAAATGCTTATCTAAAACTCTTGCCATTCGGGTAAAGGCAATTTCTTTTCCAGTCTAATTCAGGCAGAATCTCGCACTTGAATTTGAAGGGCTTTTGTCTTTAGCCCAATAGGATAGGACGTCTTTGTCTGCCCCTCATTCGTTGGCGGCGGGCAAGAGAACAAGGACTGGAAATGGAACTCCCATTACAGGTAGTGCAGGACCTGGCCCCGGATCAGTCATCTCTGGGGGCTGCCAAAAAGCTGCTCAATACATCCAAGTGGCCCATGTTGGGCGTAGCCTCTGAACTCAATAGTATTTGGGGGCAGTGCCAGGGATCGGGTGCCAATCCCTACCTCACCATGGCAGATGTGGTCGACCATGGCTACAAGTGTACCTGCCCATCTAGAAAATTCCCGTGTAAACATGTGCTTGCATTGATGTGGATCTTCAGTGAAAGCCAAGACAGCTTCAATGAGTCAACCCCGCCCGATTGGGTTGGGGAATGGTTGTCCCGTCGTCGTCGCAGTTCTGCCACCGCAACTGAGGATAACAAGCCCTCGGTGGCGAAGAATATCGCCACCGCCGGTGATGAAGAGCCAATGCTCAGCCCGGAGCAACTCGCCAAGAATGCCGCGCAAAAGCAAAAGCGGGCTTTGGCGGCGCAGCAAGCCAGCGAGCAAAGCATACGCGAAGGGTTGGCCGAGCTTGAGTTGTGGATCCGCGATCAACAGCGAACCGGTCTTTCCGGACTGCTTAAGGATTTACGCCCCAGGGTTCGACGCATTGCCGCAAGGTTGGTGGATGCTAAAGCGAGTGCCTTGGCATCCCGAGTCGATGAATTACCGTCCTTGTTGGCTGGACTGCCGTTTGAGCGGCAACTGGCCCGGCTGATAGAAGAGCTGGGGATCTGGGTCTTGCTTTCCCGGGCCTGGCGAATCAATCCGCAGGATCCCGATGTTCGGCGGGCACTGGTTGGGGCGGAAAATCGAGAACAGCTGCTGGCCAATGTCGCAACCGGGGTCAGTGGCCGCTGGTTATGCCTTGGTGAGCGTATCGAAACCCGACGGGACGGTTTGGTTAGCCATGCGACCTGGCTTTGGCCACTGGATGGCCAGTGTAGCTCAGGCGCCATGTTGCTCGACTATTATCCAGCCACGGCAGGCAAACGTGAGGCCAGCCTCAGGGCCGGTACCTTGCTTGAAGGGGAACTGGTCTTTTATCCCTCCAGGGCGCCGCAGCGCGCCATATTGACCCAGTACCAGATTCTGGCACCCGAAGCCGTATCCTGGCCCGCAGCCTCGGCTATGACACCAGAGCAAGCCTTGTTTACGCTGCGGCGCACCTTGCCATGGGAAACTTCAGTGCCCTTGGTGTTGGGCCCAGGCAGTTTGCAGCAGGCAGAGGACGGCGGTTATTGGCTCAGTGTCGAGGAGCAGCTAATTCCGGTGAAGGGCAGAGACTTGCCACCCTTGGCACAGGGAGACTTGCAAGGGGCCTTTGTTTGCTGGCGTGGTGATGGAGCCGAACTTCTGTCTGTTTGTACCAGTGCCTGGGGGATGATCTCATGCTAAATGCTGAAACCCTACAACAGGATCTGGCGCAGATTGACGAACTCAAGCAGCGTTGGTTGATAGGTGATGGCGGCGCGCCGATTTTGCTTCCTGAGCATTGGACCGTGCCCGCCGATGCCGACGATGACGAGCGCACCCTGATGGCGCTGGCTTATTGCAGCCAGTATCCCCTGCTGCAACAACCCCATCCCCCCGGGGCGCTTAAAACCCTGCCCGGCTTGCCGCAACTGAGTCTGTCCCTATTACCCGGCCAATGTCGCCCGGCATTCAGGCAGTTACTGGCGCTGACCACCACATCCGGCAGTCAATATCAGGCGCTGTTGGCGCTGCTGGTGAGTCGTGGTTTTTCCCCTCATCCCGAAGACTGGCTGCCCGGTCGACAGGATGCAGAGCTGCCGCCTGAGTTTGAACCTTGGGTTTGCTGGGTTACCGATGCCAGGGATGAACCGCTTACCGAAGAGAGCTGGCCCGATAAAAGCCCGGCACAGAGGCTGGCTGCGCTTAAGCTGCTGCGGCGCCGGTCGCCGGATGCCGCTCGTGATTTGCTGGCAAGCATGGCCGCCTCGGAAGCCGCCGATAAACGCCTGAATCTCTATCAGGTATTGGCAGATGGACTGAGCTCGGCAGACTTGCCCTTATTGGTATCTCTGGAAAAAGACAGATCCCAGAAAGTGAAGGAACTGGCCAATCAATTGCAGATGCGCTTAGGTCAGGGCAACCGGCAAGCGGAAGATGAGACACTCACAGAGCTGGTAACTTGGCTGTCACTGAAACCTCGGGGGCTGCTACGGCGCGAAACTGTGTTGCTTGCTCCTGTGCTGAAAAACAGTGTCCAGAATCGTGACCGCTGCGCTGCACTGAAGAGCATTTCCTTGCCTTTGCTGGCAGCTGGGCTGGGCATGAGTCTGGAGCAGCTTTTGCGCCAGTGGTCCTTTGCCGACAACGCCGGTAAGGGGCTCAATAGCCCCAATCAGGCCTTGCTGCTGAATGTTGCTGCCAGTTTGCCCGAGGAACAGGTGTTGTTGGTGGTCAATCGGCTGCTCGATTGGGCCGTTGAGGAAAATGAAAATCCCATGGCTGAACTGGGTTTATTGGTATCCAGGTTAAACGAGCAAGCCAAGGTCAACCTGGCTCAGACGCTACTGTCCAAGGCTCCCGGCGATCTGCTCCCCAATGCTCCGTACGCACTATTTAGCGGTGAATGGCACTGGCTGAGTGCCGCTGAGTTCAGCCGTTGCAAGGCCACGGCTGAACTGCTTAAACAACTTAAAACCCTGGTGCAAGCCAAGGATGCGGACGAGATGGAACGGCAACTCGCTTGGGTGATGCAACAATTGGGTTTGTGCCTGAACCTCGAGTGTGCTCAGTGGCTGCTGGCCGAGACAAAGACGCTGGGGATATCGCCCATGCACCCAATACTCGACTATTTGAAATTTAACGTAAGTTTGCAACGAGAAGGATGAAAAGATGAGTGACGTATTAAGGCAACCGGCGGAAGTCATTTATCAAGCCGAGCTGGATGCTCTGAAAGAAGAAGATCATGGCCAAAAACCCGAGAATTGGCAACTGACGCCTAAAAGTGTGGTCAAGTATCTACTCGGTGGCACTACGGATTCAGGGGTGTCTATCAGCCCCAAATACATAGGCAATCGTCGCCTTATCGAAACAGCGGTTGCGACTTTGGCCACTGACAGGGCGCTGTTGCTCCTTGGGGTACCGGGTACTGCCAAGTCCTGGGTGTCCGAGCATCTGGCTGCGGCTATTTCGGGCAACAGTACCCAGGTGATCCAATGCACTGCAGGCACAGATGAAAACCAAATTCGTTACGGTTGGAACTATGCTCAGCTGCTTGCCAAAGGCCCCAGTAAGGACGCCTTGGTGCCGACACCACTGTTCCGGGCCATGGAGTCTGGTACCTTGTGCCGTCTGGAGGAATTGACCCGCATGGGGTCGGACGTCCAGGATACCCTGATAACCGTATTGTCTGAAAAAATGTTGCCGGTGCCCGAGCTGAACGATGCTGTGTTTGCCAAGCGTGGTTTCAACATCATAGCTACCGCCAATAACCGCGATAAAGGTGTGAATGAGCTGTCTTCGGCACTCAAGCGGCGCTTCAACGTCGTAGTGTTGCCGCTACCCGATGATATGGAGCAAGAAGTAGAGATCATTCGTCGCCGGGTGGTCGAGATGGGTCAAAGCCTGTCACTGCCGGTGCCCGCCAGTGCCAGCAGTGAAATTGAGAAAGTGGTAACTATCTTCCGCGAACTGAGAAGCGGCGCTACCTTGGATGGCAAGATGGCGCTCAAGGTGCCTTCGGGGAATCTGTCCACTGCCGAGGCTATTGCCGTGATGGTTGGCGGCTTGAGTCAGGCAGCCTGGTTCGGCGATTGTCAACTGGGGGCTGCTGACGTGGGAGCCAACCTGGTGGGAGCCATAGTGAAAGACCCTGTGCAGGACAAGTTGGTACTCGAGGAGTATCTCGAGACTGTGCTGAAAAAACGCAGTGATTACAGCTCCTATTACCACAGCATCAATGAACTGCTGTGAGCCGTGACCGCCAGAGAACACTTGCCCATGAAGAATATCCATTATTTTGGCATTCGCCACCATGGTCCGGGCTCGGCCCGGCGGCTGGTGGCGGCGCTGGAGCGGTTGAACCCGGCGTTGGTTCTGATAGAAGGACCGGCTGATTGCAGTGAACTGGTGCCATTTTTGGCCAGTGACGAGATGAAACCGCCGGTGGCTCTCATGTCATTTGTCACCGATGAAACAGGCCACAGCCTCTATTATCCCTTTGCCGAATATTCGCCCGAGTATCAGGCGTGCCGCTGGGCATTGAACACCAATACCGAGGTACGTTTTATTGATTTGCCTGTATCTGTACAGTTGGCATCCAGGCTGCAGGATATTGAGCCTGAGTCGGAAGATGACGACGATACAGCGACAGAAGCTGACGATACAGATTCAGCCTCTCTTCCTGAAGATTCCACCGCGCCTTACGAGGGCCGGCTCCGTCAGGATCCTGTCTCAGCACTGGCCTTGCTTGCCGGTTATGAGGACGGTGAAAGTTGGTGGAATCATGTCATAGAACAGGGCAGTGATGACGATCCTGAGCTGTTTGATGCGTTGGCCCAGGCCATGGCCGAGCTCAGGAGTGCCATGCCCAACGACAGCTTGAGAGAAGCCCAGCGAGAAGCCTTTATGCGGCTGCAAATTGCCGAGGCAGCCAAACAAAACGCGGGACCAATCGCTGTGGTTTGCGGTGCCTGGCATCTGCCGGGGCTGAAGACCAAGGTTAGCCAGAAAGAAGATAAGGCACAATTGAAAAGCCTCCCGGCAAAACTGGCGCCCAAGCGGGTGAGTTCAACCTGGATCCCCTGGACCAGCCCAAGGCTCGCCAGTGAGTCTGGCTATGGGGCCGGGGTGGCCGCGCCCATGTGGTACAGCCACCTGTGGCAACACGGTTATGACGAGGTATCTTTGACTCGTTGGCTAACCCAGGTTGCCGACATGTTGAGAGAGGCCGGGCTAATGGTTTCAACCGCCGCTGTGATTGAGACCCTGCGCCTGTGTCATAGTCTGGCGGCCATTCGTGCTCGTCCCAGTCCTGGATTCGAAGAGGCGCGGGATGCATCTATCGCCACTATGTGCGGCGGAGAAGCCAGGTGGTGGCAACAGATTTCGCAGCAACTCCTGCTCGGCTCCCGGGTCGGTGAAATACCCGCAGATGTGCCTTTGGCCCCCCTCTTGGATGACTTGCAGCGTTGGCAAAAGAAAACCCGTCTCAAGAGCGAGGCTTTGCCGCGGGAGCTTTCTCTCGACTTGCGCAGTGAGTCGGGCCAGCTGAAATCCTGGTTTTTGCATCGCCTGAGGCTGCTCGATGTGCCTTGGGGCGAGCAGGGCAGTGCCGGCGCCAGCCGAGGAACTTTCCGTGAGCGTTGGGTGATCGCCTGGCAACCTGAGTTTGCGGTGCAACTGGTTGAAAATCAAATCTATGGCAGTTCACTGGTACAGGCGGCAGCCGAACGTACTATCCAGCGCATGCGGGAGCAAAGACAACTGGGTGAGCTGGCAAACCTGGTGTTGGAGGCCTTGGAGGCTGAATTGCCCCGAGCGGTAGAGCTGGGCTTCGAACTGTTGGCCGAGCGTGCAGCACACACAGCCGAGGGCTTGGATCTGCTGGATTGTTTGCCTCCTCTGGTGGATATCAGCCGCTACGGTACCTCGAGAAACCTGTCGCTGGCGCATGTCAATGAGTTGATTGAACGCTTGGCGGTGCAGGCATCTTTATCCTTGCCCATTGCTGTTCGCCAGTTGAATGAGGACGAAAGTAATCATTACCGGCTGGCCGTAGGCAGAGCACATGCCCAGTTGGAGTTGGCACAAGTGGCGGATTCTGTCATGGAGGGCTGGTGGCAGGCGCTAATCGAAGTGGTCAATACCGGCCTATGTGATGCGGGAGTCCGCGGGCTGTGCTGTCGCCTGCTGTATCAGGCCAAACGCCTGGATGAAGACTACCTGGCGCAATTGATGGCGAAAATGTTGTCACCGGCCAATCCGATTGCCGAAGCCAAGGGGTTCTTCGAGGGCTTCTTCAGCGGGGCTGCCGAACGCTTGCTTTACGACCCCAGATTGCGACAGTCGGTGGACAATTGGCTGTTATCGCTTGAGGAAGAGGCGTTTGTCGAGAGTCTGCCGTTGCTGCGGCGGGTATTTGCCGAGTTGGATGCCATGGAGCGTCGCCGACTGCTGGATAGTCTCAATGCCAAAGCTGTGGCAAAAGGCACTGAGTATTCCGTTAATGATGCCTTGGTACCGCTCTGGTCTGCCCATCTGGAAGGGCTGGGCAAGTTGCTTGCAGGAGACAATCAATGGATGAATTGATGAGACAGCGTCGCTGGCAACTGGCCCTTGGCGCAGAATTGGAACAGGCGCCCCTCAATGGCAGCGACAAACGTTTGAATGAGGCGTTGTCGGCACTCTATGGTGACGGCAAACATTCAGAGGCACGTCGCGGGGGCTTGGGCGGCTCAGCACCCAGGGTGGCGCGTTGGCTTGGGGATATTCGCGAATTTTTCCCGGCATCTGTGGTGCAGTTGGTGCAGCGGGATGCCTTCGAGCGCTTGGGCCTGAAACAGATGCTGATGGAGCCCGAGTTCCTGCAAGCTATGGAGGCCGATGTGCACTTGGTTGCGGATCTCGTCAGCCTCGGGGGCATGATGCCGGCGCAAACCATGGAAACGGCGCGGCAGGTCATTCGCAAGGTGGTAGATGAACTCCTGGCCAGGCTGGAACAAAAAACTGCCGAGGCCATTCGTGGTGCCGTGGATAAAAGCAAACGCAGTTTTCGTCCCCGTCATGCCGACATCGACTGGCACAGAACCATCAGTGCCAATTTACGCCACTACCAACCTGAGCTTGGCACTGTGATGCCCGAAAAACTGGTGGGCTATACCCGCAAGCAGCGGCGACAGGTGGATCTGGACGAGGTGATCCTTTGCGTCGACCAGTCTGGCTCCATGGCGACATCTGTGGTGTACAGTTCCATTTTTGCGGCTGTGATGGCCTCCATTCCAGCGGTGAAAACCCGGTTGGTGTGTTTTGATACTGCGGTAGTGGACCTTACTGATGAATTGGCCGATCCGGTGCAAGTATTGTTTGGCGTGCAACTGGGTGGTGGTACAGATATTAACCAAGCGGTAGCTTACTGCGCCGACAAAATTGAGCGCCCATCCAAGACTCACCTTATCCTGATCACGGATCTCTATGAAGGGGGCAATGAAAAGGAGCTTAAGGCTCGGGTCGCTGAACTGCTGCGCCGTGAAGTGAATGTGATCACCCTGTTGGCGTTGAGCGACGATGGGCGTCCGGCTTATGACAACCAAATGGCCGCGGATTTTGCCGCCATCGGCAGCCCGGTGTTTGCCTGTACGCCGGACAAATTTCCCGAGTTGATGGCCACGGCGCTAAAAAGGGAGGATGTGCTGCAATGGGCGGCAGACGCCGGCATAGCCACGGTTAGAGCGACTGAGTAATACCATGAAGAAGCAGGCTGATGCCTGCTTTTTAATCCAAAGGTTCAGGCCGAAGCTTTCCCTTATCTCACATCACAGCCAAGGGCAAGCTGGGCGCTGCTCGTGAATCTGTCACCTGCGCCTCGGACAAGGCCGCTGTCTTTCGTGCTGCCATCACGGTAGCTTCGCGGTTAAAAAATCTATCATGGCGCTGACCTTGGACGGCAGGTGCTTGCGTCTGGGGTAGACGCAGTAAATAGCGTGTCGGGGCAGCCGATACTCGGGCATCAGGGCGACCAGGCGGCCCTTGGCGATATCACCTCTTACAATAAAGTCCGGCATGTTGGCTATTCCCAGGCCTTGGAGAATCGCGCTGTGAATCGCATCGCTGTTATTGACCTCGAAGTTGCCTTTGGGCTCAATTCTGACTTCGCCGCCCGATTGCTGCTGGGGGCCTTGAAAGCGCCATTCGTTGCCACCGCGAAACAGCGAATAGAACAAACAGTTGTGTTGGCCGAGCTGCTCCGGCGTTTGCGGCGTGCTGTGGCGCTTTAGGTACTCGGGAGAGGCCACCAGGAAGCTCTCGCATGGCGCGATGCGCTTGGCGACCAGGCTGGAATCTGCCAGTTCACCAATGCGCAGCGCCAGATCAAAACCTTCGGCAATCAGATCGGTATGGCTGTCGCTCAACTCAAGTTGCAGGCGAATATCAGGAAAACGCTGCAGAAATTCAGCCATCAGCGGCGCGACATAACGGCGGCCATACACCATGGGCACAGACATCCTCAGCAGCCCCTTGGGGCTGTGCTGCAGCTCGCCTATGGCATCTTCCGCCTCCCTGGCGAAACGCACCGCATGGCGCACAGAGTCATAGTAGCGCTCGCCTGCTTCCGTCAGGCTGAGCGAACGTGTGGTACGGTACAGGAGTTGCACCCCGAGGCGTGTTTCGAGCTGGCTTATCCGCTTGCTGATCGCCGATTTACTGCTGCCGAGCTGCTTGGCAGCGGCCGAGAAGCTGCCGGACTCCACCACAGCGACAAACACCGGCAGGGCATTGAAGTGATCCATCTTGATAGTTGAGTTTTTGGAAACTGTATTGCGACATTATCGGTAATTATCCTAAATGGCAAAACAATGTAGAGTGGCGTCTGCTTGAAGGGCGGCGACAGACGCCCTGTCGAGCCCGAATAATGCCCGCCATTGGCTGGCCAAGATTGATTCGCACACGCCGGAGAAGAGAGATGCAAGGCAGCCGCAACCGAGAATCCAATATGTCGCTATCCTTGGGAGCCGCCCTGGTGGCATTCGTTGCCGGTGGCTTACTGGCGCTGATGATCCAGCTTAACAGCCAGTTGGCCTCGGCCGGCTCATCCCTGCTGGCTTCCTGGATAGCCCATGGTACCGGGGCGTTGACCGCCCTGTTGTTATGGCTATTTATGGGAAGGCGAAAGGCAGCCCCATCGCCAGGGGTGCCTGAGCAGAATAAGCAACCAAAGTGCACCTTGCCACTCTGGGCCTGGCTTGGCGGTCTGCCCGGCGCCATGACTGTGATTCTGGCGGCCATCTGCGTCAACTCTCCCATGGGGCTGGGCGGAACCCTGGCACTCCTGCTGCTGGGGCAGTTACTGTTCGGCGCCATCAGTGATACTCGAGGCTGGTGGTTGTTGCCAAAGCGGCAACTGCATCCACTCGAGTGGCCGGCATTACTGCTGGTACTGGCCGGGGCGCTGTTGCTGATATTTTCCGCTCACGCTTAATTTTTACCTGGGGATAAGATGATGTTGTCACTGTTTTTGTTTTTGGCGCTGGCCAACGGCGTCATGGTCAGCCTGAGCCGCAGTTTTAACGGTGCACTGGCGGCAAATAAAGGCGCGCTGCAGGCATCGTTGCTGAACCACCTATTGGGTTTTTTACTGCTGACCTTGGTATTGGCGGTTTATACCCTGTTTCAGGGCGGCGCAGTATGGCAGCTGCAGGCTACGCCAGCTTACACTTGGCTCGGCGGCGTGATAGGCGCCTTGTTTGTTGCGACCAGCAGCTGGGCTCTGGCCAGGCTTGGCGCCATGGCCTGTGCCCTGTTGGTGATTTCCGGACAGATGCTGACCGGTGTCTGGCTCGACAGCCTTTCCCGTGAGTTGGGCTGGCAGGCCTGGCTGGGGGCGGCGCTGATCCTGGCTGGTGTGATACTGCAGCGCCTGGCGGCCAAGGCGCAAACCCGTCGAGTCGGCAGCGGGTTGGACGCCGCCGACGTCAAGGCGTAAAATTCGCAACTTGTGTCCTGTATAACGCTATGTTTTCGGGCTATGGCTTTTGGTTTAAAGAAGAATAGGGAAACAGGAGAGAAGAATGCCGTACTCTAATAGTCAGGCTTACCAGTGGGTATTGTTTGATGCCGATGAAACCCTGTTTCAGTTCGATGCGCCGCGTGGGCTCAAGCTGATGTTTTCCCGTCAGGGAGTGGATTTCAGCGATGCCGACTATGCCGAGTATCAGCAAACCAATGCGCCGCTGTGGGTGGCCTACCAGGATGGCAAGATCAGCGCCAGCGAGTTGCAGCTGACCCGTTTCAGCCATTGGGCCAAACGTCTCGGGCGCACACCTTTTGAACTCAACAGCGCCTTTATGACGGCAATGGCCGATATCTGTGAGCCGCTTCCCGGTGCTGCCGAGCTGCTTGATAGCCTCAAGGGCCGTGCCCGCTTGGGGATTATCACCAATGGTTTTACCGAGCTGCAGCAGGTGCGGTTGCAAAAGACCGGCTTTGCCGAACACTTTGATCTGTTGGTTATTTCAGAAGAGGTCGGCTTGGCCAAGCCGGATCCGGGTATCTTTGAGCATGCGCTGGCCAAGATGCAGCAACCCGAGCGTAAGCGGGTATTGATGGTGGGTGACAACCCCCATTCGGATATTCTCGGCGGCCTTCAAGCCGGTCTGGATACCTGTTGGCTCAACGTTAAGGGAGAGGCGGCACCCGAAGGGATTAAGCCCCATATCGAGGTGCGTTCACTGAGTGAACTGCAAAGGCAACTCTGTAGCTGATCCGCATCTTACTTAAAGCATTTTTAAACCCAAGGCCCGCCATTATGCGGGCCTTGGGCATTTCTGTACTGCCGAGAAAAGCCGCCGTCCACCAGTTAATACCTTTAGGGGATGCTGATACACCTTTAGAGCGGCTGTTAAAAACATGATCTAAGTCAATTGATAATTATTCTCATTCGTATAATATTACGCAACTTTGTTGATTTGGGGAGATATCTGAGTGAAACCGACTTATCTGGCAGTTGTTTTGGCGGCTCTGTTGAGCCCGCAGTTGATGGCGGCAGAAGCAGAAGAAGCGCAGGAGCCGGCTGCAGAAAACATGGAGCGCTTGAGTGTGATAGGGGTTAGACAGCGGCTGGAGCAAGCCGGCACCCTGGCCAACACCATAATGAAGACAGAAGTGATAGACGCCAGCATCATAGAAAACAAGAATGCCGTTAACCTGTCGGAAGCCATAGATAACTCTCCCGGGGTAAAAGTCTCCAATGAATGCTCCATGTGTGGTGTGAAACGCATCATGCTCAACGGCATGAAAGGGGAGCAAACCACAATTCTGGTGGATGGTTTGCCGGTGCATACCATGATTTCCGGTTATTACGCCGTCGATGCCATTCCTACCACTGGGATTGAACGCATCGAAGTGGCCCGCGGCGCCGGGGCTTCACTGATTGCCCCTGAGGCGATTGGCGGCACCATCAACATCATCAGCTATGAGCCGACCGAAAATGGTGCCGAGCTGGATATCGCCGCCGGTGAAAATGGCTATCGCAAAGTGGGCTTACTCGGCAAGGGCGTCAGTGAAGACGGCCGCACCCGGGCGACGCTGGTGGCTCAGTATGACGACAGAGATCAGTTCGACGCCGATGACAACAAGGTCAACGAGGCGCCATTGCAGGAAAACCGCAGCGTAACCGCCAGAATTTCCCAGGATATCGGCGACTTTGACAACCTGGTGCTGCGAATTGCCAATATCCAGTCGGAGATCTTCGGTGGCCCCATGCTGGGCAGCAACTTTGCCGATGGCACAGCTTCCAGCATAGGCAGTGTACTCTCAGGTTTTGATGATAAGCCCAGTGAGCCGCAGCAGCTGTTTGAAGACGGTGATATCCGCAAGCGCTACAAGGGCAAGGCCTGGGAAACCACAGAGTGGATCAAGACAGAGCGCAACGAGGCATCGCTTGCCTGGCTGAAGGAGTTCAGTGACGACTGGAACATGCACCTGGCGGTAAGCTATGCCGAGCACAAGCAGGATTCCTTCTATGAGGGGTTCGATTATACCGCCGATGACAAGATGTGGTTCTTCGATGCCAGATTCAACTACCTGCTCAACGACAGCCATTTGTTGACCTTCGGCGCCGATCTGCGAACCGAAGAGATGCGTTCCCACTCCCGCGCCGGCAGCGCCAACCCTGACTATGTCTCCGACTCTTTTGACTATGATGTCAAGGGCTTGTACCTGCAGGATACCTGGCAAGTGACAGATGCCCTCGAAGTCGCCATGGCGCTGCGTTACGACAGCATCACTGCCGACTTTACCGACCCCAGCAAGCCGGGCACAGAGTTGGACGAGTCGATACTCTCGCCCAGAGTGGATATCCGCCTGCGTCACAATGAGCTGTGGACCTCGCGTCTGTCTGCCGGTCGTGGCTATCGGGCGCCGCTGTCATTCTTCGAGACTGATCACGGCATTCTGGATGGCTCATTGGGGTTCGATATCGACATCGACGAGCTGGAACGTTCCAACTCGGTGAACTATGCCCTGAGCTACGAGGGTGACAGACTCACCTCCACCGCCTCTGTGGCCTGGACCGAAGTCGAGCATCTGGCGGCGCTGACCACCAACGACCATGGGATCCCGCTGCTGACCCAGCTGGATGAGAAGGCCAGCGTGGTGACCACAGATATCGCCCTGGGCTATCGCCTGACCGATGACCTGACGGTAAACCTCACAGGTGAGCACTTCGACTATGACTCGGTATTCAAGTCTTCCTATGCCGTGGCACCGGTCGAGGAACGGGTGACCCTGAGCGTGGATTGGGACGTCAACGACTGGGAATTTTTCGCCAACCTGGTGTGGATTGGCAGCCGCGATCTGTCGCAGTACGGTTATGAAGGTTATAACCGCCTGGATGCCAATGGTAAGGTGGATCCCGACTCGAAGAAGCGTACTGATGCGCCGTCCTACTTTACCCTGGACTTGCGTGCCAGCTATCAGTTCAACGACAACCTGTCCTTCTATACCGGGGTCAGCAACCTGTTTGACTATACCCAGGCCGGTGACGAGGAAAGCCCCTTGTTCTATGACGCCGAAGGCGCCTTCGATGTGGGTTACATCTATGGCCCGCTGCGTGGCAGAGAGATCTATGCCGGCATGAAACTGGTGTTCTGATTATGAAGCGCCTGGCTCTGGGATTATTGCTGCTGTGTGCCATGCCGTTGCAGGCCTCACAGCTGACCCGCGATTATCTGTTCCAGCCCCTTCGCGGGCAAGAGCAACAGACGCTGGCACATCTCGAGGGCCAGAGTGCTGTGCTGATGTTTTTCGAGCCCGAATGCCCCTGGTGTGTCAAGCAGGCGGCGGTACTGAAAAAGTTACATCAGCTGTGCCCTGGTCATCTGCAGCCGGTGGCGCTCGGCGTCAACGGCAATCAACTGGCCCTGAAACGGGCGCTGTTCCGCCTCAACTTTCCGTTTGAGGCCTATAGAGCGCCAATGGAGTTGGTAAGGGACATGGGCGGCATTCCGGCAACACCTATCCTGTTATTGCTGGACAGCAAGGGCAGGCTGATTAAGGGCTATCGTGGTTTGACCGGGGAAGCCGAACTGCAGGCGCAGCTCTGTCCGGCGGCTTGAGTGAGCCAATTTCAAACCTGATCCCATCGAGATAAAAATGCCCGGCATCGAGCCGGGCATTTTGTTGTCAATCTTAACCCCTCCCATGGAGATGGTGATTTCTGGTGGCTGTTTGGGTGCCCAATTTCAGGGTTGCCAAAATCAGGCGCTTGGGTTGTTAATCCTTGACCGCCAGCAGCTCTCTTACTTGAGCGCCGACATCGCGCTGGAACTCATCGGCCTGATCGAATACTCCCAACATCTTGATAAAGCCGTGAATCGTGCCCGGGTAGCGCTGATAGTGCACGGCTACGCCGGAAGTCGCCAACTTGTCGGCGTACAGACGGCTGTCGTCGCACAGGGGGTCGCATTCGGCGCAGTAGAGTAAGGTAGTGGGCAGCTTGCTGTGGTCGGTTGCCAGCAAAGGTGAGCAATAGGGGTGGATGGCATCGGCGGGACTGCGCAGATAGTGGTTCCAGTAGTACTTCATGCTGTCCTTGTGCAGCAAAAAACCTGTGGCGTATTTCTCGGCCGAGGCCGTGTGCCAGCCGTACTGCACCGGCGGGTAAACCAGCACCTGGCAGGCGAGATCCGCCGAGTCTTCATCGCGGCACCTCAATGCCACCGCAGCGGCGAGATTGGCACCGGCGCTGTCGCCGAAGAGACCGATTCGCTTGGGATCCAGCCCCAGTCTCTCGGCGTGTTTGAATACCCACAGGGTCGCCGCGTAACAGTCATCCATAGGGATGGGGAACTTGTGCTCCGGCGCCTTTTGATAATTGACGGCAATCACCACCACGCCGCAATTCTTGGCCAGTGCCCGGCTGAAAGGGTCGTTGATTTCTATGTTGGATACCATCCAGCCGCTGCCGTGAAAGTAGATCAGCGCCGGTTGGGGTTGTTCGCTGTGTTTGGGGCGGTAAATCCTAACCGGCAGGTCGGCGGTAGGGCCGGGAATAAATCTGTGTTCAACGGCGGCCATCTCTTCCGGTGGCCTGGCCGGGGGAATATCGCTGTGTTCCTGATGACGACCGGCGTTGGGCGGCAGATCTTCATAGGGCGTGAAGCCTGCGGCATAGGTTTGCTGCAGGAAGGTTTCAACCTGGGGATTGAGTGGCATACGGGTACTCCATTCAGCAAGGGGATCAGGCCTTGTAGGTCACCTCTGTGACCCCTTTGAGCCTGGGACGGTTGGCTTCGGCTTGTGTCAGCGGCCTCACTTCCCGAAGGGAGTTGTGGCAGCGCGGCACCAGCGCCTGATATTCCAGGGTATTGAGGTGTTTCCAGTGCAGATCTTGCTCTGTGACATCGCGGATATATCGGGCGGGAGAGCCTGCCAGTAACTGCCGCGGTTGGCCTTTAAAGCCGGCTTTGATAAAGCTCATGGCGCCGACTATGCTGTCTGGCCCAATCTCAGCGCCATCCATGATCACGCTGTTCATGCCTATCAGGGCATTGCGCCCTATGATGCAGCCGTGCAGCACGGCGCCATGGCCGATATGGCCATCTTCGGCGACTATAGTGTCTTGATCGCAATAGCCGTGCATGATGCAGCCATCCTGCAGGTTACTGCCGGCCTTGAGGAGCAGCCGACCATAATCACCGCGAAGGGAAGCGTGGGGGCCAACGTAGACATTGGCGCCGACTATCACATCGCCTATCAGTACGGCACTGGGATGAACAAAGGCGCTGGGGTCGACAACAGGGATCAGACCTTCAAATGCATAACAGCTCATGGCATTTTCCTGTTTGGCTTGAGGGTGGGACATCCTTGTCCCGGTTGGCGTGCTTTCCTTAAATCATTTGCCTTTCCAGACAGGATCGCGTTTTTCGGCAAAGGCCTGTGGCCCTTCCAGCGCGTCTTCTGAGTGCAATACGGATGGATAGTGTTTCAGCTGGCCGCTGCGGATAAAGCGATAGGCTTCTTCCACCGGCATTTCGCTGGTGGTGCGATAAACCTCTTTCAGGGCGGCGATGGCCAGAGGAGCACTCTGGGTGATCTCCTGCGCCAACTCTCGGGCGGTTTCCATCAGTTGGCTGTTGTCCACTACCCGGTTGACTATGCCCCAGCGCAGCGCTTCCTGGGCATCCATGCGGCGGCCGGTCATCATCATCTCGTTGACGATCGCAGGCGGGATCAGCTTGGGCAGGCGCAGCATGCCGCCGCTATCCGGTACTATGCCCAGTTTGGCTTCCGGCAGGGCGAAGCTGGCGTTGTCACTGCAGACTATCATGTCGGCGGCCAGGGCCAGCTCGAAACCACCACCGAAGGCATAACCATTGACGGCGGCGATAACTGGCTTGTCCAGATCGAACAGCTCGGTCAGACCGGCAAAACCGCCCGGACCAAAGTCGGCATCCGGGGCTTCACCCTCGGCGGCGGCTTTCAGGTCCCAGCCGGCAGAGAAGAAGCGCTCACCGGCCCCTGTGATAATTGCTACCCGCAGTTCCGGATCGTCACGGAAAGCGATAAAGGCTTCACCCATGGCAAAACTGGTCTTGGCATCTATGGCGTTGGCCTTGGGGCGATCCAGGGTGATTTCCAGAATATGGCCATTGCGGCGTATGTGTAACGATTCGTTCATGCTAATACTCCATCTGGATAAAAATTAAAATATCACTGAGTATGTGCGAAATACAGTTAACGCTTATCACCAGCCTAAGGCCATAACTATTTATGGTTTAAGCAGATATTACCCAGCTACGACAATTTTGGTAATAAAGGCATTACCAATTACTTTCTTGGTTTTTACGGTTTGCTTTTTAAGCCTTCGATATTTAGAAGGCTTAAATTTAAAACTTGATAGTTCGATTAACTATTTGTCAGCAAAGACTCTTCTTTTTTATTTTCCCCGAACAGGTTCTTGGTAAGCTTTTTCTTATCTCAAGGAAAGAAGGCACCTTGAATTTAGCCATGTGTTCTTCACAATATTCGAAGAACTCCTCTTCGGTAATTGTCTGGTTTTCATGCAAGACAATAAAAGCCTTGATGGCTTGATCTCGAATAGAGTCTTTCACCCCAATAATGGCGACATCGGCAATTTTGGGGTGCTCTGAAATAATGTTTTCCAGTTCGACACAGGAGATATTTTCGCCGCAGCGTTTGATCATGTTGCAGCTGCGATCGATAAAATAGAAAAAACCTTCCTCATCGACGTAGCCTGAGTCACCCGTGTGCAGCCAACCGTCGGCGGAGAGTGTCTTGGCGGTCTCTTCCGGCAACTTGTAGTACTCGCGAAACAGTGTCTTGCCCGGTTCGCCCTTGATACAGATCTCCCCGGTTTCACCGGTAGGTAAGGGGCGCCCCTGTTGATCGCGGATCTCCACTTGATAGCCCATGCCGACCCGGCCGATGGAGGGCCAGCGCCGCTTGTCACCTGGGCGGTCGCCTATGACGCCGACTATGGTTTCTGTCATGCCGTATGAGGTAAACAGGCGCACGTTAAAGCGCTCGACGAAGGCGTCTTTTTCCTGATCTGACAGGTTGAGGTAGAACAATACTTCACGCAGGCAATGCTGTTTCTCCCAAGGCATTGTAGGCTGCATCATCAGGGTGCGGATCATCAGCGGGATACACTCAGTGACAGTGGCACGATACTTACAAATCTGACCCCAGAAGGCGCGGGCGCTGAATTTTTCCAGCATCACAAAGGTGGCTCCCGCCGAAAAGGCCGCCATGGCTGCGGTGCACTGGCAGTCGATATGATAGGCGGGCATGGGAGTCAGGTAGATATCATCGTCCCTGAGGGCACATTGCCAGGCGGTGTAGTAACCGGCGAATCTGAGGTTGTAGTGGGTAATTACCACCCCCTTGGGACGGGAAGTGGTACCCGAGGTAAACAGGATTTCGGCAACATCGCTGCTGCTCAATGGCACTCTGTGTTGCAGTTCATCGGGTTGTGCCAGCCTTAGGCGGTGGAAATTGAGAATGCTAGCCGGTGCAGTGGCCGACTCGTCGGCTATCAGCAGTATCTGCTGCAGCGGTGAACCGGGATCTTGCTGCAAGCCGCTGTAGAGTGATTGATACTCACTGCTGGTAACCACCAGAGAGATAGCGCACTTGTCCAGAATATAGGCGGTTTCTTCCTGCAGCAGATGGGTGTTTATCGGCACCATGATGGCGCCTATCTTGGCCAGACCGAACCAACAGAAGATGAATTCGGCACAGTTGTTGATATGCAGCGCCACCTTGTCGCCCTTGGCGACGCCCAGCGAATGAAACAGGTTGGCGGTGCGGTTGATCTCTTTATTGAGCCCGGCATAACTGTATTCCTGGGCCAGCCCTTGAAGGTTTTCGACGATAAGCGCCGTTTTCTCTCCATAGTTGAGGGCCAGATCATCCCAGGTCTGACGTAAATCTTGTCCAGCTATTATATCCATTTGACACCTTGCTCAATAAAACGGGTTATGCAGCGAAGGCCTGTAAATACCGGCCTTCGCACGACTTCAGGAGTTATTTTTCTCCCTTGATTTTGGCCAGCCCTTTATTCACCAACTCCTGGATAGCAGCTTCGTCATAACCGATATCTTTGAGAATGGCATCGGTATCCATGCCGTGGCTTGGCATGCCGCGCCAGATCTGGCCTGGGTTGTTTTTGAATTTGGGCATCACATTGGGACCCTTGCAGGTACGGCCGTCCATGGTTTGCCACTGGGTGATAGACTCACGGGCGATGTACTGAGGATTGGACTCGAGATCTTCGGCGCTGAGTACCTTGGCACAGGCAATTTTCAGCTCGGCGAAGCGCTCGCGCACTTGTTCTATGGTGCGTTGGCCTATGTAACGCTCCAGTGCATCTTCAATTTCCTGCCCATGTGGGCATTCGATGCGGTGGATAAGCTGGGTGCCTTCCGGTACCGCTTCCGTGTGCAGCAGGTGGCCAAGACCTATGTCTTTGAACAGCTCTTCAATCTGGGTGACGCCGACCATTTCCATCACTATGTAGCCGTCTTCACACTTGTACAGACCACAACCGGCATAGTAAGGGTCACGGCCCTTGTACTGACGTGGTGCCATCTTGCCACCGTTGAAGTAGTCCATCATGAAGTACTGGCCCATGCGTAACATAACTTCATACATGGCCACGTCGATGCTTTCGCCAACACCCGTTTGCTGCGCCTTGTAAAGGGCTGCCAGCGCAGATGTGGTTACTGTCATGCCTGAAAAATAATCAGCCGTATAAGGGAAGGCCGCCATGGGTTGGTCGACATCGCCGTTTTGCATCAGATAGCCACTGAAGGCCTGGGCTATGGTGTTATAGGCGGCCAGGTGAGTGTATTCCTCGGTGCCGTACTGACCAAAGCCTGATAAGTGAGCGATAACTAACTTTTTGTTGCGTTCCCACAAGACTTCATCCGTGATGCCACGACGGGCGAAGGCCGGGCCCTTGCTGGCTTCGATAAAGATGTCTGTGGTTTCCATCAGCTTGAGGAAGGCTTCGCGCCCTTCATCCTTGAAGATATTCAGCGACAAGGCATGCAGGTTACGGCGTGACAGCTCAGGATAGTTGGGTTGCACCCGGATAGTGTCTGTGTAAGCCACGTTTTCAATCCAGATAACTTCGGCGCCCCATTCGGCAAACAGTTGCCCGGCAAATGGGCCGGCAATCTCTATGCCGGAGAACACGACTCTGACACCCGAGAGAGGGCCAAATGTTGGCATAGCTAAATGATGTGACATGATCTGTTCCTTCTATCGATTCTTGGCATTGATGGCGCAGATGGTGCTGCGCCATACCGACCGGCCGGTTTCACCGGGAGCAGGGAGATTAGGCGAACCCGGCCGGTACTCATGGGCAACTACCTGTTGCGATACTCTTTCAGCACAGCACGACCCAGAGTCAGGATCTGCATCTCGTCTGAACCGCCGGAAACTCTGTCTACCCGCAGATCGCGCCAGAAGCGGCTGATGCGGTGCTCACCGGCAATGGCGTAACCCCCGAAGACCTGCATGGCATGGTCAACCACCCGGAAGGCGGCATTGGCGCAGTAGTATTTACACATGGCTGCGTCACCTGAAGTCATGATGCCGTTGTCGGCTTTCCAGGCGGTGTGATAGATCATGTTGCGCATGTTGTTCAGCTCGATGGCCATATGGGCAAACTTCTCCTGGATCAGCTGGGTACGGCCGATGGCCTCGCCGAACTGTACCCTTTGGTTGGCGTACTTGGCGGCATCTTCGAAGGCGCAGTAAGCCGTGCCATAGTTGGTGCAGGCCACCAGGAAACGTTCGTCATCGAATTCTTCTTTCACCCGCAGGAAACCGTTGCCTTCGGTGCCGAAGAAGTCTTTCTCTTCCAGCTCAACATCGATGAATTGCACTTCGCAGCAGCTGTCCATCTTCAGGCCGAGTTTGGGAAGCTTGCTGACCTTGATGCCAGGTTTGGTCATGTCGACAAAGAACTCGGAGAACACAGGTTTCTCGGAAGCTGAGTCTTTGGCCATCACCACCAGGAAGGGGCAACCGGCGGCACTGGTGATAAAGCACTTGGTACCATTGAGGTAAATCTTGCCGTCGCGGCGGGTATAGGTGGTTTGCAGGCTGCCAACATCGGAACCGGCTGAAGGCTCGGTGATGGCGGAGTTCCACATCTGTTTGCCGGTACCCAGGAAAGCCATGATCTTGTCGATCTGCTCTTGGGTGCCGTGTTTCAGTACTGTGGTAAAGCCGGCCAGTTGGAACAGGACATAGGTGGGGGCACCGAGGCGGCCCAGCTCTTCCCAGATAACCGCCAGGGTCATCAGTCCGGCTTCGAAGCCACCAAACTCTTCCGGCAATAACAGACTATCTATGCCCATTTCTGCCAGTTCTTTTACAAATCTTTCTGGATATTGACTATTTTCGTCACACTCGGAGAAATATTGTTCCCAGTTTTCTCTCTCCATTAAGTCACGAACACCTTTAACAAATAATTCCTGCTCATCAGTTAAACGATAATCCATGAAAAGTCCCCTATATAAATACATTTGTTCAAAGTAAGGTGTGAGGTGAATCTATAATCCGATCAACTCTTCCAGTTATT
Source organism: Shewanella sp. YQ_9 (assembly GCF_043103185.1). NCBI lineage: Bacteria > Pseudomonadati > Pseudomonadota > Gammaproteobacteria > Alteromonadales > Shewanellaceae > Shewanella > Shewanella sp. YQ_9. The sequence continues at coordinate 62,806 of NZ_JBICJO010000019.1, read as the reverse complement.
TTTTCGTGAATCTTTCAAGAATGAGATAATGATCATTATGTTCACGAAAACGAGAGGCGCACCGCCGGCAATAATGGCTGTTTGCAGTGGTTTTAATCCGCCCAAAGCCAACAAAACAATACCGATAACACCGACCAATACAGACCAACCTACACGAACCCAAACCGGTGGTTCATTATCCGCATCAACCCCTTTACAGGTAGACATGGCCAAGGTGTAAGAACAGGCGTTAATTAATGTTACTGTTGCCAGGAAACACAGAATAAAGAACATCCACATGGTAATGGTGCTCATAGGTAAAGCGGCCCAGGTTTCAATAATGGCCCTGGCGGCACCATACTGTTCAATCAGGGCAGGCATATTGACGATATTTTCGTTCATCAAATTAAGTGTGTTACTGCCGAGTATGGTCCACAGCAACCAGGTAGAAGCTGTTAGACCACCTACCATGGCCAGACACAGCTGACGCACGGTTCTGCCGCGGGAGATCTTGGCCAGGAAGATACACATCTGGATACCGTAAACTACCCACCAGGCCCAGTAGAACACTGTCCAATCCTGAGGGAAGCTGCTGTCACTGACAGAGGCTGTGTAGAACAGCATGCGGCCCATGTTCATCAGCAATACCCCGATGGAATCGGTGAAGTAGTTCACTGTGAATGTGGTGGCACCAATGATGAGTACCCAGGCGAGGATGATGATGCTCAGGTAGCTGCGCAGGTCACTGGCAATCTTGATCCCTTTTTGCAGACCAAAGGCCACACAAATGGCGTTGAAGATGATCCAGGCTGAAATAATGGTGGCATCCACTTCTATGGTGCGCGGAATACCGAACAGATACTGAATACATTCGGTAACCAGAGGTGTCGCCAGACCCAGACTGGTACCCATGGCCAGGATCAGCGCGACGACATAGATGTTGTCTATTATGGTGCCTATGATGCCTTCACACTTCTTGCCCATGATGGGATAGAGGGTGCCGCTTGGGCGTACCACGTCCATCTTCTTCACGAACAGGAAGTAACCCAGAGCCACGGAGAAGAAGGCGTAACCGGCCCATGGCAGCGGTCCCCAGTGGAACAGACTGTAAGCCAGTCCAAGTTCTTTGGCCTGTACCGACAAAGGTTCCAGCTCAAATGGGGGATAGCTGACATAGTAGTAGATCTCCAACGAGCCCCAGAACAGCACTGCAGCTGAAGTACAGGAGGCAAACATCAGGAAGATCCAGCTTCCGGTACTGAATTCAGGTTCTTCATTACCGAGGCGGTTGTTGGCATAAGGACCAAACAGCAACCAGAGCCAGCCGGCCAACATGACTATCATGTACCATTCAAATGCCCAACCCCAGCTGTGGGTTAAGTAATGGAAGACTGCGCTGATTACTTCATTGGCGGCATCAAGGTCTCTCACAGTAAAGTAGGAGAGAAGGATCACTACCAATAGTGAAGGGAAAAATATCTTCGCTTCAATACCAGCCTTTTTGATCTTTTTATTTTCACTCATCAAAATTCTCCATACCCAAAAGTCTTTAACTGATTTTCAGGAAAGGTGAGCCCATGAGGTTTAATTAAAAACCCCAGATTAATAAAAAATGATTTGGGTTTGAGCTACTGGCTAAATAGCTCAGTTATTAAAACCAATACTGCAAGTGAATGTTGAATCGACCATTCCACTCCTTATCGCTGTCTTTCAGACCCAGACTATTGTCACCCAGCCACACAACGTTTTTGGCATGATAATAATCGACGTACACAAAGAATTGTTTGTAAGAAAGTGAGACCCCAGTGCTATTCAGTACTGAGTCGTCAAAGTTGGATTCATCTGGTGTCAAAATACTGAAGTCGTTGTAGAAGGTGAATTGGCCACCCCATTGGGTATCGACCACTTTTGACAGGTTGAATGTCATGATGTCGCCTTTGGCTGCTACTTCATAGAAGCCATTAACTGCGCCAACACCAATTTTTGAAGTATCTATTTGACCATCATCATATTGATCAAAGTCATACTTCAAATATTGAAGTTGTACACCCCAGCCACGATATTTTGCATCCAGGTGTACGGCATAGTTCAGGTTGTCTCCTGATTCATCGGCCACCGGATTATAAAGTTGGCCGTATTCAACGGAGGCTCCCAAGAGCACCTGCCAGTTGTCATTTTCCCATCTGTAGCTTTCGCGCAAGCTGACAGTGTTGTATTCCTTGTTGTTATAGGTTGTGCCGTCTATGGTGCCCGAACCTATGGTACCAGCGAAGTTACGATAGTCGCTGCCCTTGTAGAGAGAGCTCTGGATGAAGGAAAAGTCTGTTTCGAAGTTATTGAATTTATGGTTGATATTGAATCCAACACCATAGTCATCTTCGAAGCCAAGGTAGTAGTTGAGACTGTACCACCAGTTATGGGAAGCAAAGTTCTTGTTACCGAATGCCTTGCTGACCACACCGAGCTGCAGGGTCAGATCTTCATTGGCATTCCAATAGGCATAACCGTTTTTAAGATAGTCGTAACCATCGGCAAAACGATATTCGGCGACAAAACCATAGTTTTCAAAATCCTGGGAGAGTTTTATTCCCAAGGTGTTGAAATCGAAATCACCACCCGTAGCTTTTGAAGCGTCACTAAAATCTTTAATGCTGTAGTTCGCTCTTATTGAACCACTGATGTCCACCGCCAAACTTGGCGCACTAAGCGTTAATCCTAATAACATCAAGCTTAGATTTTTTAGCTTAAACTTATTCATTAACCACCCTCCGTTTTTAATTTGAACCGATTATGGTTTCGGTCATGAATAAAAAAACATTCCCGCATCACACTTTTGGTCAATGGATTGTTACCTTGCTTGAAAATGTGTGATGCAAATCAATAAAAACGGTAAAAATGAACCATTGAAGGTCGTTATATAATCAGGTTTTGTTTAATTTGGTTGAAAAGTTGGATGTTGCTCACAAAAAGTGGCTCAACAAACGAATTTGTTTGGTCTTAATTGAAAATAGCTTGTATTAATAAAATGACGCTGATGGATTGTGAGAGGTTTATTTAATTAATCTGATAATCAATTAAGCAACTCTAAATTTGGTTAAGGTGAACTAATCTATTATCCATATTGATATTTAAATGGGTGTGGACTTTTATTCCCTTTCGTTACCCAGGAGGGTGCGACTTTGTGTGATGCAAGCCTGAAATTTTATTAATTATGGGTTTCCGATCACCAATGTTGAGGAATGTAAACCAGTAGAGACGAATGTTTATAGTGATACTTAGACTGGAGATAAGATGAAGATCATTGCATGTTATAAGCTTGTCCCGGAAGAGCAGGATATCAAAGTCATTCCCAACCTTCCTGTAGATACAAGTAATGTAAACAAAAAGATAGGCCAATTCGATCTGTGTGCCGTTGAAGCTGCGGTACAAATCAAGGCAACCCAGAGCGATTGCAGCATTACGGCGTTGAGTATAGGCGCAGATGCACTGGCCGCCCCCAAAGCCTGCAAAGATATCCTCTCAAGAGGCCCGGACGCGCTGACCCTGGTTTGCGATCCCAAGCTGGAGCAGGCGCTGCCCCATCAAACTGCCCGAGTCTTGGCTGCTGCTGCCAAGCAGGAAGGGTTTGAGCTGATCCTCTGCGGTGACGGTTCGGGTGACCTCTACGCCCAGCAGGTAGGTTTGCTGCTTGGTGAATTGCTGCAAGTACCTTGCATCAATGGTGTCAGCAAAATTCTGGAAGTCGCCAACGGTATGGTCAGGGTTGAGCGCGAGCTGGACGATGAAGTTGAAGAGCTGGAGTTGTCGCTCCCTGCCGTGTTGGCTGTTTCTGCCGATATCAACGAACCTCAAATCCCTTCAATGAAAGCCATTCTGGCGGCGGGCAAAAAGCCGGTCAACAAGCTGGCTTATGCCGAACTGGCGCTGGAAGAGATCCCGCAGCTGGTGGAGCTGGTGTCTATTACTGCGCCTGAACAGAAGGCCCGCAAGCAGATCATTATCGAGGGTGATGATGAAGGCCAGGTTGCCGAGTTTGTCGGCCATATTGGCAATGTGTTGAATTGAGGGGGATGAAATGAACAAGCTAGCAAATGTTTGGGTTTTCAGCAGCGAGGCTGCTCGTCTGCCCGAAGTGATGGCCGCCGGTCTGCAACTGGGTGACAGAGTCTCTGTATTCGTCTTGGGTGGTGCCGATGAGGTTGCCAGGGCTGCAGCATTGGGCGCAAACAAGGTGTATCACCTGGGCGAGAAGGACTCAAGCCGCATAGTGGAAGAGTACGCCTTGACCATGGCCAAGGCGATTGAAGCCGAAGCGCAGGCGTCCCTGGTCTTGCTGCCAGCCAGCCGCCGCGGCAAGGCGTTGGCCGCCAAGCTGGGTGTGCGCCTGAGTGCCGGGGTTTTCAATGATGCCGCCGAACTCACAATCGATGGCGAAGGCCATGTCGGTGCCAAGCACCTGGTCTACGGTGGCCTAGCCATCGGCGCAGAGAAGATCACCTCTCAAATTGCTGTGGTGACCCTAGCCGCCGGCGCCTTCAAGGGGTTGCCAGCCGAAGAAGCGGGCCGCAGCGCCGAAACGATCACTCTGGAATTTGTTGCCCCAGCCAATGGCATTCGTTGCCTGGCACGTCGGCCAAAGGAAAAATCCAATATCGACCTGGGTAAGGCCAAGCGCGTTATCGGTGTGGGCAATGGCATAGGTTCGCAGGATAACCTGAAGCTGATTGAAGAGCTGGCCGCCAAGGTTGGTGCCGAACTGGGCTGCAGCCGTCCGATTGCCGAAACTGAAAAGTGGATGGAGCGTGAGCGCTACATTGGGGTTTCAGGTGTGATGATCAAGCCTGATGTCTATATGGCCATAGGGATTTCCGGTCAGATCCAGCACATGGTTGGCGTCAACGACTCCCTGACCATTATTGCTGTCAACAAAGACAAGAATGCCCCCATCTTCCAGTATGCGGATTACGGCATTGTCGGTGATATCAACAAGATAGTTCCAGCCCTGCTGAACAGTTTCAAAGGCTAACTATCTGGCCCGGCTACCGGCTCAAGGGGCCGGTAGTCTCGAATTCAAGAGAGGATCAGCATGTCAGAAGATGCATTTGACGCAATCATAGTGGGAGGCGGGCTCGCCGGCTGCGTTGCTGCCTATGTCCTGGCCAGTCAGGGCGCCGATGTTCTGGTGATTGAACGCGGCAACTATGCCGGGGCCAAGAATATGACTGGCGGTAGACTCTACGCCCACAGCATGGAAAAGATTATGCCCGATTTTGCCAAACGGGCGCCGCTGGAGCGTAAGGTTACCAAGGAAAAAGTATCGTTTCTCACTGATGATACTGCAGTAACCCTGGACTATCACAACGGCCGTGGTCAGGAGCCGGTAGAGGAATCTTATACTCTGCTCAGGGGCACTTTCGATCAGTGGCTGGCCGAACAGGCCGAGGAAGCCGGGGCTCAGTTTATTACCGGTATTCGGGTTGAAAAAATCCTCAAGGAAGACGGTAAGGTCATAGGGGTGGAGGCCGATGGCGACTCACTGTTGGCCAAGACAGTGATTCTGGCTGAAGGGGTCAACCCTCTTCTGGGGGAACAGCTCGGCATGGTTAAGCCCAAGGTGCAATCCAGTGCCATGGCGGTCGGAGCCAAGGAGCTTATCGCCCTGTCAGAGCAGCAGATACGGGATCGTTTTAATGTCAGCGGTGATGAAGGCGTTGCCTGGCTGTTTGCCGGTTCACCCTCCAATGGTCTCTTGGGTGGGGGCTTCCTTTACACTAATAAAGACACTGTTTCTTTGGGGATTGTTTGTGGCTTGCACCACATAGAAACCTCTTCCAAGACAGTGCCGCAGATGTTGGAAGACTTCAAGAATCATCCGGCGATCAAGCCTTTGATTGAAGGTGGCAAGTTGCTTGAGTACTCAGGCCACGTGGTTCCCGAGGCCGGACTGAACATGCTGCCCAAGCTGGTGGATGACGGTGTCTTGATTGCCGGGGATGCGGCAGGCTTCTGTCTCAACGTGGGCTATACGGTTCGCGGAATGGACTTGGCTATCGCATCCGGTGAGGCCGCTGCCAGAGCCGTACTTGCCGCCAAGGCCAAGAATGACTTCAGTGCCGCCGGACTCGGTGCCTATCAAACACTGCTGGACAACAGCTTCATCATGAAAGATCTCAAGCTGTACCAGAAATTACCCGCCTTTATGGAGAACCCAAGGATCTTCAATCAGTATCCCAAGCTGGTCGCCGACATTATGCAGGAGATGTTCACCATAGATGGCAGCGCCTCGCAACCTCTGCGCAAGACCCTGATGAAGCATGCCAAAGAAGTGGGTTATATGAATCTGATTAAAGATGGTATTAAGGGGATGACAGCGATATGAGCGAGCCAGTCAATGTTGATGTGAAATTGGGGGTGAACAAGTTCTATGTTGATGAGGGACATCCACATATTGAGCTTGTTGAAAACCCGGATATCAATGAATTCCGTAAGTTGGTCAACGCCTGCCCAGCAGGACTCTATAAAATTCAGGACGACGGCAGCCTTAAATTTGACTCTGCAGGTTGTTTGGAATGTGGCACCTGTAAAATGCTTTGCGGTGAAACCATTATCAAGAAATGGGAATATCCCAGAGGTACATTCGGTATTGAATATCGTTATGGCTAGTGCCGCTTGAAAACCTTAAATCTGAATTTAAGTTAGTTTTCTAACGAGCTCGATTGTGCAAAATGAGAGCATACACTTTTAATGTTATTAGTTCTGTTGAATAAACAGATTTTGATAATGCTTAACTTGAAGCGCTGTGCTCTTATTTGTTTTAACTTTTAACCTGTTTAAAGATTTGTCTGCGACTTATGTAGTTTGCTAACTGTAACCGTTTTCTCACTTTTGAGCTTCAGATTTGTTTTAGTCCCATTTTTTATTCAGTATTTCTCGACTGAGAAATCAGGCTGAAGATTAATGGCACATTTTGTGAACGAATAAATCAACCATGTTTATTGGTTTAATATAAGAGATTAGCATATGAAAGCTAAAAAGTTCGATGAAATGGAGTTTACGCCATTACATAAGAAAATCATGTTTTGGGGCAGTGGTGGTCCCTTCCTCGACGGTTATATTCTGGTCATTATTGGCCTGGCGCTTGAGCAACTGATCCCTGAAATGCAGCTGGATGCCAACTGGATAGGCCTGGTTGGGGCATCTACCCTGGTGGGCCTATTTGTCGGTACCGCACTCTTTGGTTACATCGCCGACCTATTCGGTCGTAAGTTAATGTTTCTAATAGATATCATAGCGATAGCCGTGTTATCTGTCGCCACTATGTTCGTTTCATCGCCGATAGAGTTAGTGGTGATGCGCTTCCTTATCGGGGTAGTGATAGGGGCCGATTACCCCATTGCCACCTCCATGGTGGCCGAGTTTTCCCCAACCAAGAAGCGGGCCTTTACCATGGGCTTCATAGCCTTGATGTGGTATGTGGGCGCTACTGCGGCCAATGCGGTAGGTTATCTGCTTTATGACGTTGAAGGGGGCTGGCGCTGGATGCTCGGCAGCGGCCTGATACCTTGTCTGGTAATCCTGCTTGGGCGTTTCCATCTGCCCGAGTCGCCACGCTGGCTACTGCGCAAGGGCCGTATCGCCGAGTACAAACAAGTTATGCAAGAATACTTTGGCGGTAATGTTCATATTGAAGCGGAAGAAAAAAGCGATACTCAGTATCGTAAGCTGTTCGAAAAACGCAACTTCACCATGATCATCTTTATCGGCACAATTTGGACCTGCCAGATCATTCCCATGTTTGCCATCTACACCTTTGGGCCGCAGATAGTCGGGGCCTTGGGTTTTTACGATGGCAAAGACTCGGCGCTTGGCAACATTATTATCAGTACCTTCTTTATCATAGGCTGTATTCCGGCCATGTATTGGCTGGATTCCATGGGCCGTCGACCACTGCTTATCATCAGCTTTGCCATGATGACCTTGTCACTGGCCATGCTGGGGCTGGTTTCTTCTCCAGGTATCTGGGTGGTGATTGCGGCCTTTGGCATGTACGCCTTCTGCTCCGGAGGCCCTGGGATCTTGCAGTGGCTCTACCCCAATGAGCTGTTCCCTACCGATATCCGCGCTTCGGCCGTGGGTGCCGTGATGTCTTTCAGCCGTATAGGCACCATACTCTCGACCTATGCCTTGCCTGTGTTTATGAACGCTTATGGCGTTTCCTGGACCATGATGGCCGGTGCCGGTATTTCACTGTTGGGCCTGGTGGTTTCCATCTTGCTGGCACCGGAAACCCGTGGCATGACCCTGGCGGACACCAGTGTTGTAGGATTTGTAAAGCACTGATTATAAAATACTAATAATCTTTCGCTAGTTATCAAATACTGAGAAATCGCCGCCTCATGGGAGGCGGCAACAGCTTCAACGGTCGGCGACATAAGGGTTGTGGCGCCGCTCTTCAGCAAAAGTGGACATGGGGCCATGACCGGGAATAAAGCAGGTATCTCCCCCCAGTGGCCAGAGTTTGTTCTTGATGGAATCCAGCAGCGCTGCGTGATTCCCGCCGGGAAAATCGCAGCGGCCTATGGAGTGTCTGAATAGCACATCGCCAACCCAGGCCAACTTGGCCGCCGGGGCAAAGAATACCAGGTGGCCTGGTGTATGGCCCGGGCAATGAATCACCTGAAGTTGTAACTCACCGACCCAAATAGTGTCATCCTGCTCAAGAAAGCGGTCTGGATAAAAGACATCACAGTGGGGAAATTGATATAGACGACATTCCTCCGGCAACATATCAAACAGAAAAGTATCATCCTTATGAGGGCCGAGTATTTCGGCAGATGAACTCTTGGCCAATAATCTGGCCGCGCCGATATGATCTATATGACCATGGGTCAGGAGTATCTTATCCAGCTCCAGTTTATTGTCTTCAATAAAGCTTGTTATCTTCTCTACTTCACCACCTGGGTCTATTACAGCAGCCTTGTTGCAACCATCTTGCCAAACAATACAGGCATTTTGTTTGTAATGAGTTACAGGAATAATTTTGAAGTTTACATTTTGAGCCATTTATATCTCCACGATTATATAACGATAAGTTGAGTTTACTTGTCGATTGATTCTATTGGTTGATATTGCTCAATAAATCAAAAATTATTTTCTGTGATTTTATATTTAAATTAATTAAATGGATTGTTTCAGGCTTTAAATTTATACCTTATTGTTCAATAATCTATTTCACTTGGATTATTGTGAAATGGCTCAAAGGGATTGCGGGCTAATTTCTATAATATTGACCATGTTCCAGCATTTCAATCTGGATTGACTCGAATATGCCTGGGGTTATACTGCCGTAGGTACCTGTCGCAGAGTTTAGACAGGCGTCCTGCTTACTGATGAAAACTTGCTGAGGTATCGATGAACTATCGACTGACAAACGAACAAGAAGCATTTATTGCAGGAGTAAGAGACCTGATGTCACAGGAGGACTGGGAGCGCTATTTCTCCGCCTGCGACGACAACAATGAATATCCTGAACGTTTTGTCAAAGAGCTGGCCAAGCTGGGGCTGGACAGTTTGCTGCTTCCGGAAGAATACGGTGGCAGCGATGCCGGTCTGGTGACTCTGGCCTTGATCTGGGAAGAGTTGGGCCGTCTCGGTGCGCCAACCTATGTGCTTTATCAGATGGCGGGTTTTCCCACGATATTGCAGGAAGGCACCCAGGAGCAGATCGACAAGATCATGGCCTATATAGGTACCGGCAAACAGGTGTGGAACTCGGCGGTCACCGAGCCGGATGCCGGCTCGGATGTACGCAGCCTGCAGACCACTTATACCCGAAAGAAGGGCAAGGTCTACCTCAATGGCACCAAATGTTATATCACCAGTGCCGCCGAGACCCCTTACTTGGTGGTGATGGCCAAAGATTCCGCCAGCTTCGAACCAATTTTCTCCGAGTTTTTTGTCGACATGAGTAAACCGGGGATCTCTGTCAGCCACTTGCCCAAGCTGGGACTAAAGATGGACAGTTGCTGTGTGGTGGAGTTCGACAACGTAGAGCTGGAGGAAAAGGACTTTTTTGGTACCGAAGGCAACGGGTTTGCCAGGGTGAAGAAGGAGTTTGATCTGGAGCGTTTCCTCATTGCCTGCAGCAACTACGGTTGCGCCTATTGCGCCTTCGAAGATGCCGCCCGTTATGCCAACAAGCGGGTACAGTTTGACTTGCCGATCGCCAAGACACAGCTAATCCAGGAAAAGTTTGCCTATATGTCGGTGCAGCTCACCAACATGAAGAACATGATTTATCACACCGCCTGGAAGGCCGACAACGGCCAGATGACCCCGGGCGATGCCGCCAAGTGTAAGCTCTACTGCTCCAAGGCGGCCTTCGATGTGGTCGACAATGCCATGCAGGTGTTTGGCGGCCAGGGGATCACCGGCGAGCATCGCATCAGCCGCTTCTGGCGCGATCTGCGGGTCGACAGAGTTTCCGGCGGCTCGGAAGAGATGCAGGTGCTGACGCTGGGCCGGGAAGTGCTCCGGGAGTATGTCTAGTCTTTAGGTAAAGACAGATACCGCCCACAATGTGGCCGAGTTGGCCTTCCTGTTGGCCAAGCTGCAACCGTTACCTAGCTGAAGCCTTACTGTAGTTGGTACTGGATAACTCCGTCCTGGGTCAGGCGGAAGATCCACAGGGAGTCGCCTTCGCGGTAATACCAGCTGTTGGCCAGGCCTTCTTCGGCTTTTAACTGAGAAGTGAACTCGCTCATTGCCGCGGCGGGCAGACGGAAACTGCCGCTGGAGCTGTTGTTGTCCAGATCATTGTTGACCTTTATATCCGTGGCCGAGGGCGGCAATATCGGTGGCAGCCAGCCTCGCTCGAATACTCCTTCAGCCCGTGCTTCGGCCTCGGTGGGGTATTGTTCGCTGATGACATCGCTGCAACCCCAGAGTAAGGCGGTTAATGTCAGCATGGAGCTGATGGAAAGGGAACGCATCAGTGGTTTCATCTTGGGCTCCTTGTCAGTGAAATGGCGTTTTACTGTAACAAAGGCGGCCTGTACCTAGTCTGAAGCCAAGTGAATTGATGGGTGAGCACTGAACTCAGTGTTCACCCATCGGCTGGTTAATGTTTACCACAGCTTGGATGTATAACACCTTCAGTGTTGTTGCCAAGCTCGAGGAAATCGAGGATATGTGGGGTCACGCCATCGACCTGCGTCATGGCGGTTTGGCTTAAATCTCCCTGGCAATAGGGGCTAATGCCCGGGTTATCCAGGCTGTTGTTGAGGATCAGAAAGGTATTGCGCTCGCCGGTACTCTGACCGCCATGACCGGTTCCCAAACCGCCGTGATCTGAAGTCACCAGAATCAACCACTCTTCGTCCTGATAGTTGGGCCTTGAGGTCAGCGCTTGCAGCACTTGGGCTATCTGCTGATCTTCGTCGCGTATCTTTTGCTGATAGGTGGGATGCAGTGGTGCATAGGCATGGGTATGAATATCTGTGTTATGCAGATAGTAGAAGATGGCCGTGGGTGGGTTTTGCCAGCCCAGCCACTGTTTGACCGTGTCTGTAGCCTGTTGTGAGTTCTTGTTGGCATTGCTGACCACGAGATCGGCCTTGGCGGGTTTCAGGTTGTGGGTCAGATTGAACCAATCGGCAACCAGCGCCGTGGTTGCGGTAGGGTAGGCCTGTTTTATCAGATCAAAGACATGAGGTTTTTGCAGCACCAAGCTGCTGTCGTTGGAGTGGACGCCGTGTTTATCGGCCCAGAATCCGGTGAAGACGCTGGACCAACCCGGCCCACTGAAGGTGGACTGGTGTCCACCGGCCAGCAGATTGTTGTGAAAGGCGCCTGTTGCAATCAGGCTATCCAGTGCCGGCGTCTCGGCGCAATCCTCACATTGGATGGCATCGCCCCTCAAACCGTCCAGTCCTATCACCAGAATGTGTTTATTACCGGGTATCGGGTTCTTGATGCCGTGGCTGTCGAAGCGCTCATAGTAGTCCATCGGCTGTTGCCCCTTATTGAGCTGCAGGCCACCTACGTCGGCGGCTCTCTGGCTGCTGAGGCTGCAATTACCGCTTTGGGTGTGGTAGTTGAATGACTGACACCAATAGCTTCTCTGATCATCGACACAGGCATCGGCACAGGCCTCTGCGCTCAGGCCGGGCAGCTGTTCGCTGTTGTACCCGGGTAAAAAGGCTTGCTCCACATGAACAAACTGTTCGAGTGAACTTGGCTTTAAGCTGTAATGGGCATAGGGGTTACCGGGATAATCTGTCTTGAGTCCACCGACGTCGGCCGCGCGTTTGTCGCTGAGATCGCAGGATTGATTCTGTTTGTGATAATCAAAAGAGACGCACCAACTGCGTCCTTCCTCAAGACAGGCACTGGCACATTGAGCCGCGGTTACCCCGGACAACTTCTCTGAGTTGTAACCGGAAATCGCAGCATTGTCTGTCATCTCAAACCTGGACAGCGGATTGTCGCTCGCCTGGGCGCCGGCCGCGGCCAGCAGCAATAGGCTGAGACTCAGGGGTGAAGTTTTCATTGTTAGCTCCTTGCTTTATAGGGAAGGCAAGTGGGTATCTGCCTCTTCCCCGGTTATGGGTTCCCGGTTTATTTCAGTGAAAGCTAATGACGGGGCTGTGAATCCTGATTCAGTTTTAGTTAATTACGGCTAGGCAAAAGCAAGCCCCGGGTCACCCGAGTGTCATTGCCTCTGTTGAGAATGGCTGCATTCGAACACAGACGAGGACCTATGAAATGCGCTCCACCTTAGCTTGCCTGTTGCTGCCCATGATGGCGGCGACTCCAGCCCTGGCCGAAGAATCGGCTCCGTTGCAATTTACTCTGAATACTGATGGCGGCATCAAGGTCGCCAATCACGACAAATCGGCCACTTTTCAGTTGGGTGGTCGCTTGCAATTCGACTATGACGCCACCGAATCAAAAGATAACCAGCTCGATACCGAGGACTTCGATGTGCGCCGGGCACGTTTGTATGCCAAAGGGCATGTCGGTGACTGGGGTTACAAGGCGCAGTTCAACATTGCCGAGAGTGACGGCGGCAAGGGGGGCAATGCCGAAGACCTCTATCTGAGCTACCTGGGATTTGGCAAACAGGCGCAGATCACCATAGGTAAACAGGCCGAGCCTTTCGGCCTGGAACGCCTGATGAGCTCCAAGGATATTTCAGCCCTCGAACGCAGTGCCATGACTGAACTGCACAGTCCGGGCCGGGCGCTCGGGGTCAAACTGCACGGTGTCGGAAGCAACTGGACCTATGCCCTGGGGGTATTTGAGTCAGATGGCGACGGTGGCAACGACTTCGAACATAAGGCGATGACAGGTCGCTTTACTTATACCCCCTACCAAGTAGGTGATGCCGTTATTCACTTAGGCGCCAGCTACACCCAGCGTGATGCCGATGTCAGCGAAGATGAGGTCAAGGGCTATGGCCTGGAACTGGCGGCCAGTAGCGGCCCTTTGCATTTGCAGGCGGAATACTTCGGCAGCGAGTTCGGCGATGAAGATCTCGACGGTTTCTATGTTCAGGGCGGCTGGGTGATTACCGGGGAATCCCGTCCTTACAAGCAAGGCAACTTCGGCCGGGTCAAACCGGGCAATGCCTATGGTGCCTGGGAGCTGGTATTGAGGTTCGAACAGGGCGACGGCAATTATGGTGATATTGGCCTGGACAAGAGCACTCAAGTGTACGACGGCAATATGTACACCCTGGGGGTGAACTACTACGCAGATAAAAATGTCCGTTTGGGCCTCAACTACTCCAAGGGTGAAGCCGAGGACCTGCTGGGGAACGAGTTCAGCGGCAGTGAACTGCGGGCCAGGTTCCAGTACGCCTTTTAATTCAATGGCTGCGCCTGGGGTTGTCACAGTTCTGTCTTGATATGACGTAATAATGACGTTTCTGTTACGCCGGCAGGCGCAGGTTCAATAGCACAGCGAGGAAAACAAGATGAACAAGCTCAATCAACTGCTGCTCACTCTGAGCCTTACCGGGGCGGCTCTTTTCAGCCAAAGCGCGCTGGCATTGGAGTCGCTGAAAATAGCCTTGATCCCATCGGAAGATTCCCGCGCCATGATCAAACAGTCACAGGCGCTGATGGATGAACTGGGTAAACAATTGGGGGTTAAGGTCGAAGGCTTTGTTGCTACCGACTACAACGGGGTGATAGAAGCGCTGAGAGCCAAGCATATTGATATCGCCTATCTGGGTCCCTTCTCTTATGTCAAGGCGACTCAAGTCACGGATGTTGAGGCCTTTGTGGTGGCCGAAACCAAGAAGAAGGGCGCTGTGGCCTATCACAGCCAGATCATCGCCAGAGCCGATTCAGATATCAAAGATATTCAGGATCTTAAGGGTAAAGACTTCGCCTTTGTCGACCCTACTTCCACCTCGGGTTATGTGTTTCCTATGGTGGGATTGAAGCATGCCGGTATTGAACCCAAAGACGACTTTGCCAACCTCATCTACACAGGGGCTCACGATGCCAACATACTGGCAGTGAAAAATCGCCGGGTGGATGCTGCGACTGTGGCCGACAGGATCCTCAGTGCCGCCGTCGACAAAGGCATGATCGGCAGTGAGGAATACCGTGTGGTTTGGCGCTCGCCGGCTATCCCCGAGTCTCCCATGGTCTGGCGTAAAGACCTGGCCGAAGAAGACAAGCAGAAGATCCGCACTGCCTTCCAGAGCCTGAAGAATCTGCAGTTCGGCGATCAGGGTGAGGTCAATCGCTATGTGGCTACAGATGATGCCGCATACGATGTTGTCCGCGAAGCTGCCAAGTTGGCACGGCAGTAATGGCAGGGTCAGAAAGATGATTGAAGTCAGAAACTTGAGTAAAGCATACGGCGAGACCCGGGTATTGGAAGATATCAACTTCAAGGTCGAAGCCGGTGAGTTTGTCGTGGTACTCGGCCCCTCGGGGGCGGGAAAGTCCACGCTGCTGCGTTGCATCAACCGCCTGACGCCGCCTTCCAGCGGTGAGGTGTTGATCGACGGCGAGTCCTATCCAGTGGGAGACAAGCATGCCTACCGAATATTATCTCAGCGAATTGCGATGGTGTTTCAGCATCATAATCTTGTTGATCGTTTATCTGTAATCAAAA
Organism: Shewanella sp. YQ_9; assembly: GCF_043103185.1. Classification (NCBI taxonomy): domain Bacteria; kingdom Pseudomonadati; phylum Pseudomonadota; class Gammaproteobacteria; order Alteromonadales; family Shewanellaceae; genus Shewanella; species Shewanella sp. YQ_9. The sequence continues at coordinate 47,692 of NZ_JBICJO010000019.1, read as the reverse complement.
ACGTGCTCACCGGGCGCATGGCCAAGATCCCCTTCTGGGCCTGTCTGTTGCAGCTGTTTCCCAAACAGGATGTGGAGGCGGCATTGAACGCCATCGCCCAGGTTGGACTGGAGGAGAAGGCCTGGAATCGCGCCGATAACCTCAGCGGCGGCCAGCAGCAAAGGGTTGGCATCGCCAGGGCGCTGGCCCAGGAGCCTGACCTTATATTGGCCGACGAGCCAGTGGCCAGTCTCGATCCCAAGACCTCAAGGCAGATCCTGGGGTATATCCGCGAAGTGAGCCGCAAGAACAACATCGCCGTGCTCTGCAACCTGCACCAGATAGATTACGCCATGGAATTCGGCCAAAGGATCATAGGGATCTCCGGCGGCCACATAGTCTTCAACGGCAAGCCCGAGGAGCTGACCCCCGAGATAGTGGCGCAGATCTATCCCGGCCTGGAAGATGAAGGCATTGCCAAGTTGGTCAGTCGCACCGCCGAGGAACTGCGGCGCAAGAAGGCCGGCGCACCGGTGTTGAAGGAGGCCCTATGTTGAAACAGTATCGATTTGTGGCCAATGCGCCACGTGGCCCGATGGGCTGGTGGGTGTTGCTGCCCATAGCTTTGGTCTCGCTGGCCACACTCAGCTGGACGGTGACAGGTACAGACACTGAAATTGGCAAATTAATGCAGGGACTGCCCTGGATAGCCGACTTTATCGGCCGCATGTTGCCTCCCAATCTAAGCTATATCACTGACAACCTGATAGGCCCGGCGCTGCAGACCTTGCAAATTGCGCTGTTGGGGACTCTGTTGTCCATAGTGTTGGCCGTGCCGGTCAGCTTGCTGGCTGCCCGTAATTTGTCACCCAACGCCTGGCTCTATCACAGCAGTCGTCAGGTGCTGAACGTGCTCAGGGGCATAAATGAAATTATTCTGGCACTGATCTTCGTGGCCGCCGTTGGCCTTGGGCCCTTTGCCGGTGTGCTGGCGTTGGCAGTGCATGGTGCAGGCATGGTGGGCAAGTTCTTCTCTGAAGCGATTGAAGAGATAGATCAGGGCCCGATAGAGGCGATGCGCGCCTCAGGTTGCTCGACGCCGAAAATCGTGCTGTTTGGCATACTGCCGCAGGTATTGCCGGCATGGATCGGGGTGGTGCTGTACCGCCTGGAAGCCAATATCCGTATCTCCACTATTCTGGGAATGGTCGGCGCCGGAGGCATAGGCTTTGAGCTGATGACCACCATGAAGTTATTCGAGTATGAGAATACCGCCGCTTGTGTGCTGGTTATCCTCTTGCTGGTGTTTGCTACCGACATCATCTCCGCCAGATTACGCAGTTTTATTCGCTGATTTCAGGACCACAACAAGATGTACAGATATCACAATCCTGTAGAGATAATTACAGGGCTGGGGGCCCTGCGCGCCCTTGAATCCCGGGTGGCACAACAAGACTACGTGCTGCTGACCCACCCAGGGCAGACGTTTACGACCATGGCAGAGCGGGTGATTGCCGCAGCCGGTAGGCCACCACTGGCTTGCTTGACCGATGTGGAAGACAATCCTTCACTGGCCAACCTGCAGCGTCTGTGTCGGCAATTACAGGCCCTGCCAGCCAAGCCAGCGCTGCTGTTGGCGTTGGGCGGGGGCTCGGTGATAGATGCCTGCAAGGTACTTTGTGCCACAGGGGGCGATTTTGACCGCCTGAGAGCCATGCTCAATGGAACCGAGCCAGTGGCGCCCTTGCCCTATATCGCGATTCCCACCACCTCGGGTACCGGCAGCGAAGTGACCTGCTGGGCCACGGTTTGGGATCCCGAGACGCAGCGTAAGCACTCCTTGGCGCACCCGGCGCTTTATGCCCGGAGCGCCTTGTTGGAGCCCGAGTTGACCTTGAGTTTGCCACTGAATCTCAGCATTTCTACCGCACTCGATGCCCTGTCTCATGCGCTGGAAAGCCTTTGGAATCACAACCGGAATCCGCTGAGCAGTCAATATGCAGTGAGAGCTGCACAGATGATTTTATCTCAGCTACCTAGGCTTAAGCTTTGCAGTCATGAACTGGCACTACGGGAGACACTGCAGCTGGCCTCTCTGTTTGCCGGATTGGCATTTTCCAATACCAAGACCTCACTGGCACATAACATCTCCTACCGGGTGACGTTGGAAAAAGGGGTCAGCCACGGCCAAGCATGTAGCTTTACTCTGCCGATGATCATCCGCGCCATGAGTGGCGATACTCACGTACAGCCGCTGTTGGAGCAGATTTTTGGTTGCCCGCCACTATTGGCCGCAGAGCGGTTGGAACAGCTACTGCTCAGGCTGGGTATCGATGTTGACCCCAGACGTTATGGTTATCGGCCCCAGCAGTGGCTGGCACTGGTAGCCGAAGCGGCCGATGGTCAGCGAGGGCGCAACTTCAGCGGCGACCCGCAGCGCCTGCTGGCGCTCTATCAACAAAGTTTTCAGATGGATGAGGTAATTTCATGTCAAAAGTAGCGGGTGTGATATTCGATTGGGCCGGAACTACAGTGGACTTTGGTTCCTTTGCACCGACCAGTATCTTTGTCGAGGCCTTTGCCCAGGCCTATGATTTCGAACTTTCACTCAAGGAAGCCCGTGGCCCCATGGGGTTGGGCAAGTGGGACCATATTCGCGCTCTGGGTGATACTCCAGCCATCGCCGAACGCTGGTTGGTGCAATTTGGCCGTCCCATGAGTGATGAGGATGTCGATGCTATCTACCGGCGTTTTATGCCGTTGCAAATTGCCAAGGTCGGCGAGTTTGCCGACCTTATCCCGGGGACGCTGGAGACAGTGGCCTGGCTCAGGCAGCAAGAGATCAAAATAGGTTCTTGCAGCGGTTATCCGAGGGAAGTGATGGCTGAGTTGTTGCCGGCGGCCAAGGCGCGCGGCTTTGTTCCCGACTCTGTGGTCGCTACCGGTGAACTCAGTGCCGGTGGCCGTCCAGGCCCTTGGATGGCGCTGCAAAACGTGCTCAATCTGGGGATTGCCGATGTTGGACATTGCCTCAAGGTGGATGATTCGGCGCCTGGCATTCACGAAGGGCGCAGTGCCGGCATGTGGACTGTAGGTCTGAGTCTTTCCGGTAACGAATCCGGTATGACACTGGCAGACTTTCTGGCTGCTACAGAGGCCGACAAGGTGTTTGCCCGCCGTACCGCTTCTGTCAATCTGGCTGCTGCAGGGGCGCACTACATCATTGATACTATTGCGCAGTTGCCTGAGGTAGTGCTGGATATCAACGCCAGATTGGCACGGGGTGAGCGGCCCTGATATTCAAGTAAAATCACTGTTAAGCAGCTCTTATTCTCCAGCAGGAAAGGGCTGCTTTTTTGTATGGCTGGATTGCGTTTAACCAGTGCCGGCAAGCCGGGATCAAACACTTATCTGGGTATCCTTGTGCTGGGCGACTAGGGCTATCAGGGTTTTTATCATGGGGGAGTTGAGCTGTTTATTGTGCACCACCAGGCTGCTGCTGGCCTTGAGCTGGTCACTGACAATCCGCTTGGTTACTATCTGTTCGTGGGGCGTATGCTCATCCTCGGCTACCACAGAGATACCCAGGCCCTGGGCGACAGCTTCGCGCACCGATTCGCGGCTGCCCAGTTCATAGGCAAGCTGAGGGACAATGCCCGCGTTTTGCAGCGCGCCAAGAAACAGCTTGCGGGTCAGGGAACCTGGCTCGCGGATCAATAGCTCCTCATTGGCAAAGTCTTCTATGCTCAGGGTGTCCTTACGACACAGCCGATGGTCTCTTGGCAAAATCGCCATCAGCTTATAGCGATAATAATGGAAAGCCTGCAGCCCTGGCTGACTCTGCGGCAGAACAAAGAAACCGGCATCCACAGCTTCTGTCTCCAGCAGCTGCAATACCTTGTTGGAGGCGGCAAAGGTGATATTGACCTTGATGTTGGGGTAAATAAGCCGAAACTCGCGCACTATGGCCGACAGTCTGACAGGGTTGACGGCGGCGATATGCAGCTCGCCGGTTTGGCTTATGCTGTGAGAAAGCAAAATGAACTCGGCTTCTTTCAACTGGCTGAGTATTGCCCTGAATGAAGGCAACAGCGCCACCCCGAGCTGGGTCAGGCGATTATTTTCCCGCTGGCGCAGAAATAGCTTGGCGCCATAGGCTTCTTCCAAAGAGGCTATCTGATTGATGATAGAGGGTTGCGATACTTGCAGGTGTTCGGCGGCCTCTTTAAAACTGCGCTGCTGCGCCAGAGCACAGAAGGCGCGGATCTGAGCGAGTGAAATTTGAGGCTTGGACATCTTTTCAAGAGTAAACAGGGGCTGATGGCATAATTTTGCTACCAATTTATGACGCTACTATGACATGACCTGGATACAACCAGGATATAAGAGCAGAGATCAGAGCTGTTGCAGGCTGGCCAGCAAACGGTCCATCGCCCGATAACCCAGGGCCTGGGCCAGATGGCGCCGCTCGACCATGGGGCTGAGCTGCAGATCGGCTATGGTGCGCGCCACTCGTTGCAGCCGATGAAAGCTGCGCACCGATAATCCCAGCTGATTGACACTCTGTTCGAGAAACGCCAGATCGCCGGGTTTGAAACCTGCCTGCTTCAATGCCTTACTGCCCAACTGACTATTGAGTACGCCGGCGCGGCTGAGTTGTAGTTCCCTGGCCGCAGCGACTCTGGCGGCTATCTGCTCACTGGTTTCACCTTGCGCCGCCTCTGAGGTCAAGGCGCCTGGCGGGAGTTTGGGCACCTCAATGGTGAGGTCGAATCTGTCAATGAAAGGGCCTGACAGCCGGGCCAGGTAACGGCGGATCTGCTCTGGGCTGGCGCGGCTTCCCGGGCCGGCATCACCACAGGGGCTGGGATTCATGGCGGCGATGAGTTGAAAACGGGCATCGAAGCGCAGTTTGGCTGCGGCGCGGGAGATGATGACATGGCCGGTTTCCATGGGTTCACGCAAGCAGTCGAGTACCTTGCGGGGAAACTCGGCAATTTCATCGAGAAACAGCACTCCCAGGTGAGCCAGTGAAATCTCGCCGGGTTTGGGAATCGAGCCGCCACCCACCAAAGAGATGGCGGAGCTGGTGTGGTGCGGAGCGCGAAACGGGCGGCGATAAAACTCCCCCGGCTCAGTAGCCATACCGGCCACTGAATGAATCGCAGCCACTTCCAGCGCCTCTTCATAACTCATGGGGGGCAGGAGTGAGATTATCCGGCTGGCTAGCATGGTTTTGCCTGTGCCAGGTGGCCCCAGCATCAGCAGGTTATGCCCGCCGGCGGCAGCGATTTCCAGTGCTTGTTTGGCTTGATATTGGCCTATGACCTCCGACAGGCAGTCACTCGAGTGCGGCTTGGACTGTTCCAGCCATTCGGTTCCCGGTACTATCCCCGGCAGGGTTTGCTGTCCATGCAGATAGGCGGCGATATGTTGCAGGTGCTGGGCCAGGCAACATTGCCGGTAGCCCACCAAATCCGCCTCACTGCGGTTATCCTGTGGCAACACCAGTTTGATGCCTCTTTGACGGGCGGCGATGATCACCGGCAGGATACCAGTGCAGTGCCTGACCTCACCGGACAGCCCAAGCTCACCGACAAATTCATGATCGTCCAGAGATTTCAGTGGCAGTTGCCCGGATGCTGCCAGAATACCAATGGCAATAGGAAGGTCGTAACGTCCACCTTGCTTGGGCAGATCGGCCGGTGCCAGATTGATGGTGATCCTGCGCATGGGGAATTCAAAACCCGCATTGATTATGGCGCTGCGGACTCTTTCTCTGGCTTCCTTGACCGAAGCTTCCGGCAACCCCACCAGATTGAAGGCCGGCAGGCCGTTGGAGAGGTGAGCTTCGACCAGTACCTGAGGCGCCTCCACACCTTTGGCGGCTCGGGTGGCAACTCTGGCTATGGGCATAACAGTTCCTTTGTAGTGCGCTTCCCTGATTCAGTAGAGTGTAGCAGTTGCCTGGATTTACAGTGGCTTGAGGGAATAGCGGTTCTGGCCTTATCGACAGAGGTTTCCAGAACCCGGGAATGGACTGCACCAATAGCTATCACCCTGGAAGGCGGGATTAGATGACTTTCTTCATACACCTTAGACTGGTGTCTGTTTCATTGGAGAAGCAGAAAATTTGGTCGACCAAAGTGTAGTGCCACACCACTTTATAGTCAGTCGCCAGCAAGAGCTTCAACAGTGACAGTGCAGGGTTGGCAAACAAGACTTCCAGCGAATCGGCTGAGACAGGGTAGACTTTAACCTGTTCGACCTGAACTGCATTGTCGTGCAGTACCAGCCTGGAGACCTTGCCGGAAAAGAGTATTTTCCCATCCGTTTTTTCTTTGTTGTCACTCAGTTGCAACAGCCCCCAGAAGCTTTCTGAATCAATATCTATGTAGAGGGAAAAAGTGATGCGCTTGACCTGCTTATCAGGGCCTTCTACTTCCTTGATCATCTGGTACATGCCATCTATGTCCTGAACCTCGTGATAGTCATATAGAAGGTTAATGATGATGGAACTCAGCAAGAGGGTTAGAGGGATGGTGATTGGCAGCAGTTTCTTTAACTTTGGCATACAGTTCCATCCTTCAGCTTATTGAGTATTGAGGCATCTGCATAACTGACATAGGTATTAATACTGTTATGCGATTTATTAATGCAGTCGATCGAAAATAAACCTGATCTATGGCTCAAGATAATAGTGTCTCTGTTATCCTTTATTGTTCTCCCAATTTCATAGAAGTCTACAGTGCCAATGAGTTGATAGTTTAGTTCTTCAATGACTGAGTTTATGGCTTGCTTGTCTATTGTGTTCTTGATCCTTGATATAGTAATTATCTTATTTATTCCGTTGGTGTATATTTTTATTCTGGGTGGTGTGTGTGTCAGCGCTTTTGTTATTGCGAATGGTACAAAGAATAATGCCAATGATATGCTTGTGATATACAGAATTCGTCTTAAGCTGAAGTTGGTCTTTTGTGGGGTAGGCGTTACCGCTTCAGTATAAACGGGATTGATGTTGTCATTGATGAACTCCAGCTGGATATTGCCCTGAAGTGTATCAAGGCCGTAACCAAAACCTTTCTTGGTGAATATAATGTTGTTGCCGGAAATCTCTCTGAATATTCTTCTCAGATTGGCAATGGCAACTGGAATGGAATTGGGGGAAACAATTCTTCCATGCCAGCCGGCATCCAAGAGTTTATCTCTGCTTACTGCTTGGCCTCGACTGAGGTATAGCTCTTTTAATATATAAAATTCTGGAATTGAACATTTATATCCTTTGGTGTCTGTTTTGATAATTGGGTTGTCGTTGTTTTGGCGAGCTGTGATTATTTTCCTACCTTTAGTGATGTCCATTTTTATTCCTATTGTTTTTGTTTTTAATTTAAGTTTCTACATGTTTTACGCCCTAATAATAAGTAATAAAAAATCCTGTTGTTGAGATAATGTTTCATTAATCAATAGAGTGTTAATTTTGCAAGTTATTGATTCTTAAGCTCAATGCCTGTGTTGTCAATAGTGGGTATCCCTTAGGCTCCATTTATTAGTTTTTATAACTGCGGGATTAACTCCACTGGTGAGAATCTCTGCCTTGATCCCGCAAAATGCATAGTGTTAACCGAATGCTGGTCTGTTTGCCGGGTTGTTGCTGTTCAGTGCTATCAAGGGGGAAACATGCTCACGCAGCAGAGATGTGACAATACGGATTCCGGCAATGAGTCGGGCAGCATAGGCAAGCTGTTTAATGAGTACAATAACGCACCATTAACTGAAGCCCATTTTCAGGAGATAGTTGCCAGAAAAATAAGCGGCTGTGCCCAAGAGGTGGCTTATGAAGTATTATTCAGGCCTGGAAAGCTATGCTTAAGTGTGGAAGGCTTCTATGCTAATCTGCATCAAAAAGAGCTATTGAATTTATCTCTGGAGCAGTTGCATCAATTGGCGGCTATTGATTACAGGCATCTCGATGTTTTGGCCTTGGCTGGCCACAAAATTGCACGGCTGTTTATCAATATAGAAGCTAGAATCATCTCCTCTTTAGAGGCTGAATTGGTTTGGCTAAAAGAAACATTGAAACAACAAGAGGTAGAGTTGGTTGTTGAAATTACGGAACGTTTGTCAGCCAAGATTGCTACAACTGCTTTTGCCAGTATCGCCAAGTTACATGATTTTGGTGTTAAATTTGCTTTGGATGACTTTGAGCCTAAAGGTGATTTGAGACGGCATTGGATTAATACTGCTTGCGTCGATTATATCAAATTGATCCTTCCCCGCGGTTTTGAAAAATCAGAAAAAGTCAGGCTGGATTTTATTGACTATATATATCAATTAAAAAATCAGGCTCAGGTTAAGGTGATTGTTGAAAAGGTAGAGACGCTGGAGCAATTTTTGGCGATGGAGTTGGTACCCTATGATGGTCTGCAGGGATACCTGTTTTCCCAGCCGGAAAAGCTGGCGCAAATAGAGTTGCACCGGCATGCCTTTGGGTGACATCGCAGGCGCTAATTCACTTGTTTAACGGATAAAAAAGGTCACTGTCACGGCAAAAATTTCTCGTTATCTGAATGTAAAATCTACTGATAGATTGTGTGAGACTTCTCTGTGCTGCCCCATGGGATGGCACTATACTCACACAAGGAAACAAGATGAAAAGCTTAACTCTGCTGCTGGCCGGTATGTTACTCAGTGGTGCTGCCCTGGCAGCCGATGAAGAAAACGCCCTGCCTCAAGCCAGTGAAACCGATATTCAACAACTGCAGCAAGCCTGTTTGCAAATGGCCGATGAAGACGCGGTGCCAGCCGAAGAACGTCAGGAATATCTGCTGACTTGCGTTAATGATCAACTCAACGAAATGGGTTATCAGCTTCTGGAAAGTCTGCCAGAGGTTAATTAATCTCCACAAGGGCAGCCCATCTGTGTTTTAATTCTCCGGTATACGATATGCATTGTTTGCTGGGGGATGGATGCCTTGCTGTTGAGTCTATTTAATACGTGGTGGGGTGATTTATTCACTCCACCACGTAAACTCCTTTCCCTTTTTCTGCTTTTGCTGACGGTTTTTCTAAACTACCCGACCAAGGTATTGGCTCAAGCTCAGCCGTTACGGGTTAGCTTTATTAATCCAGGCTCTGCTCAGGAGAGTTTCTGGGGCGATATAGATAAGCTGATGTTGGTGGCGGCGGCCGAGCTCAACATTGAGTTGGAAATACTGCATGCCAACAGGGATCATTTCAGGATGATAGCCCTGGCACAAGAGTTGGCGGCTCGCGAGCTATTGCCCCGGTATGTCATTTTGGTCAATGAAAAAAATGTTGCCGCAAAAATGCTGGCAGCCTTTGAAGGGCTACCCTTTAAAACGCTGCTGCTGCTCAATGATATTGAGCCCAAGGCGCGTCATTCGTTGTTGCAGGAGCCTTATTGGCAGCAGCATTTGCTGCCACCATTGGTTCCGGACAATGAACGAATAGGTTTTCTGACCGCCCAGGCGCTGTTAATGCAAATGGGGAATAAGCGGCAGGGCAAGGTATTATTGATCTCAGGTGACAAGGGAACACCGGCGTCTATCGAACGGACTCAAGGGGCTTTAAACGGTTTTCGGCAGGCGGGGATAGAACCGCTGCAACTCGTCTATGGTCACTGGCAAGAACAGAGAGCCAGGGCGCAGACCCAGGTGTTGCTGAATCGTTACCCTGGGCTGGAAGGGATTTGGACCGCCAATGATCATATGGCCTTTGGTGCCATTGCGGCATTGGAGGACAAGGGGCTCAGGCCTGGAGAGGATATTTTCATCGCCAGTATCAATACTTCCTCCAAGGTACTTGATTGGCGTAGTCAGGGGCACATCAGTGTCTTGGGCGGCGGTCATTTGCTGGCGGGGGCAGAGGCGCTCAGGCGCATCCGTGACGACAGCGAGGCCAGGCCATGGAATGAGAAGGTTCCCCCAATGTTCAGGCTTCTGGTGCCGGGCACTGAGCCTTTCAATCTACTCGAGCAACGAAATTGGCGGGCACTGCTCGCCTGGTACCAACAGACATCGGAAGTAACGCATTGAAACAAAGCTCCGTCATCAGTCACAAGATGACCCTGGTTATCATAGGTGTCAGTTCATTTTTTGCCTTGGTGACCATGGCGGCCCAGCTGTTCTGGAACTATCAGGATGGTGTTGAAGGCAGCAATCGCAGGTTACATGAATATGTCGAGGCAAATCTGCCCGGCATGGCGCAGGCCATTTGGGATGTGGACCATAAGCTGCTGCGGGACATACTGATTGGCATAGGCATGCAGCCCTATGTTTCCGGCGCGTCTTTGTCCAGTGCCGACGGGATTGCCCTGCAGGTGGGAAATAATCAGGCCCAGGATAATGAGACCTTTCTGTTTCCAATCATCTACCGTCAGCAACAGATAGGTGAGCTCAAGGTTCAGCGCAGCCGCAACCAACTCTATTATGAGTTGTGGCGACAGATGATTCTGATCGTCGTGGGTAATGGCTTGAAAACCCTGCTGATGATCTATGTGATCCTGACGCTTGTACGTAGCCTGGTTACCGGAAGATTGGCGGCACTGGCCGCATACGTCAACCGCATAGATTTGGGGCAACCGCGAAAAGTGCCCTTGCCCGATGCGGTTGGTGCGGCGAATCAGGATGAAATTGGCAGTGTCGCCCGCGCCATAGAGCAGATGTATCGACGTATTAGAACCGATTTTGCCCGCAAACGTTGGCAACAGAGACATCTGGCCCGGGGGCAAAGGCAGTTGTCTGAGTTGGTAGAGCTAAGCCATAAGGAGCTGGCTTGGCAGGCCAGAGCCAATGAGTTGTTGGCGGATCTGTCATTACAATTTTTGAAGTTGCAGCCGGGAGAAGTCAATCAGGCCCTGGCCGATGTTGGCCGTCAGATTGCCGAATTGTTTGCCGTCGAACGGGTCGCCTTGTTGGAGATAAAAGAGCAGCAACTCTGCTACCGCAGTGTCTGGAGCCGCCGGGGTGACCCTCAGGCTTCACGCTACATAGATATCAGTGAGTTGAATCGTTTTTCAGAGCAGCTCAACTCCCGCCAGATGATGGTGGTGGAAGATGTGGAAACCCTGAGGCCAGAGGCGGATGCGGAATATCGTCTGCTCAAGCAGTTGCAGTTACGTTCCCTGGCACTGTTTGCCATTACCGATGGTCACGATCTGTTGGGGGTATTGTCGCTGAGTAATGGTCAATCACCTCAGCCGTGGCCACAGTCCCGCCGTGCCATGCTGACCCAGTTTGCCGCTGCGCTCAATGAACTCTTGGTCAGGGAGCGCAGGGACTTGCAGATGCTGGGGCTGCAGCGGGAACTGTTGGGGCTGAATCACAAGCTCAAGCAGCTGTCGGAAACCGATGAACTTACCGGGTTGGCCAATCGCCGCCCCTTTACCGAATCTCTGGCGCGGCTGCTGGCCTCGGAAGAAGCCGGTGCACTGATCATGCTGGATGTGGATTACTTCAAGGCCTTCAACGACAGTTTCGGTCATCCGGCCGGTGACAGTGTGCTGCAGCGCCTGGCGCAGACCATGCAAAAAGCGCTTCCTGAATCAGCCTTGTTGGCCAGGGTCGGCGGCGAGGAATTTGCTCTGGTCTTGCCGGGAGTCGACCGCCGGCAAGCCAAGGATTTGGCTGAAACCCTGTTGAATCGAGTCAGGGCGTTGCAGATCTCTCACGCAGCATCGCCCGCAGGCATAGTCACCATAAGTCTTGGGCTGGCACTTCTGCCCCGGGATGAACAGGATTTGAGTGAGGTTATTCGAGTGGCAGACAAGGCGCTTTATCAGGCCAAGCATTTGGGACGCAACACTTGGTTTCTGTCGGAATAACACTTGGTTTCTGACGGAGTAACGCGGGGGATCAGTGGCCGGTGAATGTTTGCAGTAACAGCTGCAGTTCGCCACTTTTTTCCAATTGGGTTACACCGGTATTGAACTCTTCCAGCAGCGCCATCTTGTGTGGGCTTTGCCTGGAAACCAGCATATAGAAGGGTTCTGGCCGAGTGTTGGGAATGGCTTGCGTTGCCAGCCCTATGACCTGTGGATCGCGATCCATCAGTTTCAAGGTGCCGCTGAAAATCTCCAGTCGTGCCAGAAAGAAGTCACACCGGCCCCGGATCAATAATTCGGGGATCAACGGCAGATCTTTGCTCAGGGACAATGGCTGAGAGTTGTCCCAACCGAAGTTACGATAATTGAAACCGCGAATGCCGCAAACTGTGCCCAGCTGTGCCAGCTCGGTCAGTGAGTTGAACCTCAAGCCCTGCGGGAAACGACGCTTGAGAAAGACCACCCCTGGGGTGAGATAGTAATAGGAGCGCGACAGCAGGAACTTTCGCCGTCGCTCGGGATTGGCCGAGGCGCTCATGGCAGCGTCTATCTTGCCCTGTTCCACTTCCAGCATGCACCTTGGCCAGGGAAGGGTGATGATTTGCAGCTGCCAGCGTGGTGGCGTAAACAGCCGATAAAGCAGCTGAATGTCATAGCCGTCACTATCGTGGGTCTTGTAACCATCGACTCTGGAAAAGTAATTGAAGGGGGGAAATTCAGACTCTTCGACACATATCCTTAACTTAATGCCGTTAGAGTCTTCTTCAGCCATTGAAACCGGTGAGATAAGCATCACTGTCAAAAATGCCGCAAACGGATATAATGTGAACTTCATTCCGGTAAAAGAGGCCTGCAATGGGTTTCTTGGAGTATAGCAAAGCCACTCAATTCGCAATGTAAATGTCCATACCGGTAACCAGTTCGCCTTTCTGACCTCCCAGTCATTCCATTTTCAGGCCTGGATAAGGGCACGGCATAGAAGCGCTTTGTAACTAACCTAAGGTGTTGTATGAGTTTATTCGATAATTTGGTGATTATCTTTTGCCTGATCGGAACTAGCTGTTTTTTTTCCATGTCTGAAATTGCTCTGGCAGCATCCCGTAAAATCCGTTTACGGCAGATGGCCGAGGAGGGAGACTTGCGCGCCGAAAAAGTATTGGCGTTGCAAACCACTCCGGGCAGTTTTTTCACCGTAGTGCAGATTGGTCTCAATGCCGTCGCCATCATGGGGGGGATTGTCGGTGAGTCTGCTTTTACCCCTTACTTCGCAGCGGCTTTGGCCCATGTGATCCCTCAGGCTTGGGTCGGACAGCTAAGCTTTGTGTTGTCCTTCGTGCTGGTGACCAGCCTGTTTATTCTGATTGCCGACCTGATGCCAAAGCGGGTCGCCATGGCCTTACCGGAGAAAGTGGCGGTTAACTTGGTGAACCCCATGCTGATATGCATCACCCTACTGCGCCCCTTTGTGTGGATCTTCAACGGCATGGCCAACGGTATCTTCAAGCTATTGCAGATCCCCACTGCCCGCAATGATGAGATCACCCCGGACGATATCTACGCCATCATGGATGCCGGTGCCGAGGCCGGTGTGTTGGATAAGGGCGAACAGCAGATGATAGAGAATGTGTTCGAGATGCAATCTGTCAGTGTTACCTCTGCGATGACCGCCCGTGAGAGCCTGGTGTATTTTCTGCTGCAGGATGACGAAGACACTATCAAGAAAAAAATCGCCGAAGATCCGCACAACAAGTTTTTGGTCTGTGATGGTCAGCTTGACAATATTAAAGGGGTGGTAGACGCCAAGGAGCTGCTGATCCGGGTGATCAACGGTCGCAAGATAGATTTGAAAGATACCTCGTTAGTGCGCAGCAGCCTGATCATTCCCGACACCCTGAGCCTGTCGGAAGCCATGGAGTACTTCCGTCATCACAGGGCCGACTTTGCCGTGGTGATGAATGAATACGCCCTGGTGGTGGGGATAGTGACTACTGACGATCTGCAAAGTGCGGTAATGGGCGCCTGGTCGCTGCATGAAAGTGAAGAGCAGATAGTGCCCCGCGACGCCAACTCCTGGCTGGTGGACGGGGTGACGCCGATAACCGACGTGATGCGTGCCTTTGGTATTGAGGAGTTCCCGCAAAACCAAAACTATGAAACCATCGCCGGGTTTATGATGTACACATTACGCAAGATCCCCAAGCGCACCGACTCGGTCAACTACGCAGGTTATAAGTTTGAGGTGGTGGACATAGATGCCTACAAGGTAGACCAGTTGCTGGTTACCCGCCTCTTGCCTCAGGAAGATCAACTGCCCAAGGATGAAGAGTCACTCGATATTTAAGGCAAGCTTAAAGGGCGTGGCATACAGACCATAGACTGAGTTATGCATTTTGCAGAGGGCTCAGTCATAGGCGGTAAAGCACGCCCGACTTTCCAAGCCGAGCTTAGGGAAGGTGCGAATAAGTCCTCGCGGCACTCTGGCTTACACAGCAATTGGCATTCAAGGCATCTGACTGAAGGCATGCCGGGGCCTGTCGAAGTCGGATAACGCAGAGAGCCGATTGCTGTGCAAGCCCCGAAGGGCGTGGCTTACAAGCCTGCCTGCTGTGTTGTGCTTCTTGCAAAGGACTAGGGCCATTTGCTGCGAACCACGCCTTGTATCCAGGCCTGTAAGCCGACGCAGAGCACGCATGGGACTTGTTTGCACCTTCCTTAGCTAAATCACTTCCAGAAACGCACTCACCAAGGGATCCTGGCGCCGCTTGGCCTTGCAGCAGCACCCCAGTTCAAAGGGGGCTATCTCGGCCGGTGAGGCCAGGATTTTTATCCTCTCGCCCAGTGGACTGTTGGCTACCACGACATCCGGAGTGATGCTGACACCGCAGCCCAGAGCCACCATGGGCACTATCGCCTCGTGGCCCGATACCTGGGCATAGATATTGGCCTTGATCCCCATCGCCTTGAACCAGCGCTCGGCCCGTAAACGCCCGGGGCCGTGGTCTGGCACGATAAAGGGCAGTTGCTCCCAGGGAATAGGATTTTGCGCCAGCAGCGACTGCAACTGACAGTTGATGGTGGGCGCGATAATCGACAGTGGCACCTCTCCTATGGGGGCAAAGTGCAGACTCGGCGGAAAGTCCTGCGGCAGAGCGGCGATGGCGATATCCGCCCTCTGCTGCTGAATTTCCTGCACCGCATCGGCGGCATCACCCGTGGTGAGTTTGATATCGACCAGGGGCTGCTGGCGGCGAAACTTATCCAATAGGGCCGGCAGGTGGCTGTAGGCGGCTGTGACTGAGCAATAGAGTTGCAATGTGCCCCTCAGCAGCTTTTGCTGCGGATCCAGCTCGCGGCGCAGCTCCTGCCACTGAGTCAATGTCTGGCTGGCGAAGCGGCGAAAGGCTTCGCCTGCGTGGGTCAGGGTAACGCTGCGGTTGTCCCGCTCCAGCAGCTTGCTGCCCACTTCATCTTCCAGCCTTTGCAAGGTGCGGCTTAAGGTTGAAGGGCTGACATGCATCCGGGTGGCGGTGCGGGAAAAATGCAGGGTGTCGCAGAGATCCAGATAGAGTTTTATCGCCCGAATATCCATGCCGTTTTGCCTCTCTTATTATTGCGTTTTGTGCAACATGACATGCCGAATATATCATTTCAAGCAATTTAAACCATGGGCTATAGTGATTTGCATCACTGAGCCGTTTCGGCTTGGTCCCAGGAATTCGGTTAAACAGGTGGCTAAGATGGCAAATTACTTCAATACCCTGAATCTGCGGCAGCAGTTGGCACAGCTGAGCCAGTGCCGTTTTATGGAGCGCAGCGAGTTTGAAAACGGCTGTGACTATATCAAGGACTGGAATATTGTCATCCTTGGCTGTGGTGCCCAGGGGCTCAATCAGGGGTTGAACATGCGTGACTCAGGGCTGAACATCGCCTATGCCCTGCGCAGCGAAGCCATCGCCGAGAAACGCGCCTCCTGGCAGCGAGCCACCGAAAACGGTTTCAAGGTAGGCACCTTCGAAGAGCTGATCCCCGGGGCCGATCTGGTACTGAACCTGACACCTGACAAGCAGCACACTCCTGTGGTCAATGCGGTAATGCCCTTGATGAAGCAAGGTGCGACCCTGTCCTATTCCCATGGCTTCAACATAGTGGAAGAGGGGATGCAGGTGCGCCCGGACATTACTGTCATCATGGTGGCGCCCAAGTGCCCCGGTACTGAAGTGCGTGAGGAATACAAGCGTGGCTTTGGGGTACCGACACTGATCGCAGTGCATCCTGAGAATGATCCCAATGGCGACGGCCTGGAGATAGCCAAGGCCTATGCCAGTGCTACCGGCGGCGATCGCGCCGGCGTGCTGCACTCCTCGTTTATCGCCGAGGTGAAGTCTGATCTGATGGGCGAGCAGACCATTCTCTGCGGCATGCTGCAGACGGGAGCGATTCTGGGTTATGACAAGATGGTGGCCGATGGCGTTGAGCCGGGTTATGCCGCCAAGCTTATCCAGCAGGGCTGGGAAACCATCACAGAGGCGCTCAAGCATGGCGGTATCACCAATATGATGGATCGCCTGTCCAACCCGGCCAAGATCAAGGCGTTTGAGATTGCCGAAGAGCTTAAGGTGTTGCTGACTCCGCTGTTTGAAAAACATATGGACGACATCATCAGCGGCGAGTTTTCCGCCACTATGATGGCCGACTGGGCCAATGACGACGCCAATTTGCTGCGCTGGCGTGAAGAGACCAATAACACCGGCTTTGAAAAGGCGCCGACCTGCGCCGAGCAGATAGATGAGCAGACCTATTTCGACAAGGGGATCTTCCTGGTGGCCATGATCAAGGCCGGGGTGGAACTGGCGTTCGATACCATGGTGGATGCCGGGATCATCGAAGAGTCGGCCTATTACGAGTCGCTGCACGAGACGCCGCTGATTGCCAACACCATAGCCCGCAAACGCCTCTATGAGATGAACGTAGTGATCTCGGATACCGCCGAATATGGCTGTTACTTGTTCAACCATGCCGCCGTGCCGCTGCTGCGTGACTATGTTAACGCCCTCTCTCCCGAGGTCCTGGGCGCCGGTCTCAAGGATTCGGGCAATGGGGTTGATAATCTGCGTCTGATCGAGGTCAACGAAGCGATTCGTCATACGGCCGTCGAATATGTCGGTGCCGAACTTCGCGGTTACATGACTGAAATGAAAAAGATAAACCTGCAAGATTGACGTAAACGTTAGCTTAATTGCCGCCGGCGGCAATTAAGCTGTTTAGGCGAGCCATTGCCGAGGGTGCCATAGCCAGGCCAAGTTGGAAGATTTTCAGGTTGTGAATTTTTTTGTTGTGTTCTGAAAACACTTTATGGTAATGGTTAATAAGTGCGCTGCCAAAGGGCTCGCCAAGCAGATAAATTGAATACAGGAAACTGTCTGAGAAATGTTTAACTTAAGCGCCAAGCTCCTCCTCGTGATTATTACCGTCGTGATTATTCCATCACAGCGGGGGCGGCTCGTGGCGCGACGACAGACCAGATAGGGTCAGAAATTGCAAACAAACCCCCCGCTCCGAAAGGACCGGGGGGTTTGTCGTTTCAGGGCCATTGAAAACTTAAACAGCAGCAAAAATAGGCGAGATAACAAGATGGAACAAGGGCAGAAGATCAGCGGCAGTGAAGCAGTTATCAAGGTATTGGCCGCCCATGGGGTGAACACGGTTTTTGGTTATCCCGGCGGCGCCATCATGCCTATCTACGATGCTCTCTACGACAGCCAGGTCGAACATCTGCTCTCCCGTCATGAACAGGGCGCCGCCTTCGCCGCCGTCGGTTATGCCCGCTCAAGCGGCAAGACGGGCGTCTGCCTGGCCACCTCGGGTCCGGGGGCGACCAATCTGATCACCGCCTTGGCCGATGCGCTGTTGGACTCAGTGCCGCTGGTGGCCATCACGGGCCAGGTTTCCACCTCCGTGATAGGCACAGATGCCTTTCAGGAGATGGACGTGCTGGGCATGAGCCTGTCATGTACCAAACACAGTTTTATGGTGACCCGCGCCGATGAACTGGTTGCTACCCTGTACCGCGCCTTCGAAATCGCCGCCTCCGGCCGTCCCGGTCCTGTGCTGGTGGATATCCCCAAAGATATCCAGCTTGCCCAAGTAGAATACAAGGCGCCGTTGCAGGCGGTGCCCGATGAGCCGGAGCTGGACCAGGCGGCTTTGACGGAAGCCAACGCCTTGCTGGCGGCCGCGCGCCAACCCATGTTGTACGTCGGTGGCGGTGTCGGCATGGCGGGCGCAGTGGAGCCGCTGCGGGCCTTTATTCAGCGTAGCGGTATTCCTTCGGTGGCAACGCTCAAGGGGCTGGGCGCCATAGCCCACGGCACTCAAGGTTACCTGGGCATGCTGGGGATGCACGGCAACAAGGCCGCCAATCTGGCGGTGCAGCAGTGCGATCTGCTGCTGGTGGTCGGTGCCCGTTTCGATGACAGGGTCACGGGTAGGCTGGAGAGCTTTGCCAGCAAGGCCAAGGTGATCCACCTGGATATCGATGCCGCCGAACTTGGCAAACTGCGCCAGCCGGATGTGGCCATGGATGGGGACTTAAGAAGCATATTGACGCAACTGGCGCCGCAAGCGCTGCAGATAGCGCCCTGGCAGGCGGAAGTCGAGCATCTGCGGGCGCTGCACCAGTGGGATTACGCCCATCCAGGCTCACTCATCTATGCGCCGGCCATGTTGCGCCGTCTGGCCAACAAGCTGCCGAGCGACTCTGTGGTGAGCTGTGATGTCGGCCAGCACCAGATGTGGGTTGCCCAGCATATGCACTTTCGCCGCCCGGAAGATCATCTTTCCAGTGCCGGGCTTGGCACCATGGGCTTTGGCTTGCCGGCGGCCATAGGCGCGCAGATGGCAAGGCCGGATGCCACTGTGGTCACGGTTTCCGGCGATGGCTCTTTCATGATGAATGTGCAGGAGCTGACCACCATCAAGCGTCGTAAACTGCCGGTGAAGATACTTTTGATAGATAACCAGAAGTTGGGCATGGTGAAACAGTGGCAACAGCTGTTTTTTGAAGAGAGATACAGCGAAACCGACCTGTCCGATAACCCCGACTTTGTTACCCTGGCGTCCTCCTTCGATATCCCCGGACGCACCATCTACTCGGCCGATGAGGTTGAGCAGGCACTGGATGAGATGCTCAGTGCCAAAGGCCCCTTCCTGCTGCACGTCGCCATAGACGATGCCTTTAATGTCTGGCCGCTGGTTCCCCCCGGCGCCTCCAACTGTGAAATGATGGAACAAACGGAGAAGCGATCATGATCCATAATCTGGAATTGACCCTGGAACAACGCCCCGAAGTACTGGAACGTGTATTACGGGTAACCCGCCACCGCGGCTTTACCGTCCGCGATATGCATATGACACTGGCCGAGGATCAGCGCCTGCAGCTGGCAATGGCAGTCGACAGTGACAGAGCCATAGAGCTGCTGAGTCGTCAGTTGACTAAGCTGGTAGACGTGGCCCGCTGCACTGTGCGGCCCGCAAGCTGCCTCTCCCGTACCGTCAACGGCTAACCAAGAATCATCAGAATAAGCGTAAGGAATTGAGCAATGCCCAAACTCAGATCAGCAACCAGTACCGAAGGCCGCAACATGGCCGGAGCCCGAGCCCTTTGGCGTGCCACTGGGGTTAAGGAAGGCGACTTCGGTAAGCCCATTATCGCCATTGCTAATTCCTTCACTCAGTTTGTCCCCGGTCATGTGCATCTGAAAGACATGGGCTCTCTGGTGGCATCGGCCGTCGAAGAGGCCGGCGGCATCGCCAAAGAGTTCAACACCATAGCGGTCGATGACGGCATCGCCATGGGTCATGGCGGCATGCTCTATTCCCTGCCTTCCCGTGAACTGATTGCCGACAGCGTCGAATATATGGTCAATGCCCACTGCGCCGATGCTCTGGTGTGTATCTCCAACTGCGACAAGATCACCCCCGGCATGTTGATGGCGGCGCTGCGGCTCAATATCCCCGTTGTATTTGTTTCCGGCGGGCCTATGGAAGCGGGCAAGACCAAACTGTCCGATAAACTTATCAAGCTGGATCTGGTGGATGCCATGGTGGCGGCGGCCGATGACAGGGTATCCGATGCCGACAGCGAGAAAATCGAACGCAGCGCCTGCCCAACCTGTGGCAGCTGCTCCGGCATGTTTACTGCCAACTCGATGAACTGCCTGACCGAGGCGTTGGGGCTGTCGCTGCCGGGCAACGGCTCCATGTTGGCGACCCACAGTGATCGACGCGAACTGTTTCTGGAGGCGGGCAGAAGAGTGATGGCGCTGGCCAAGCGTTACTACTCGGATGATGATGCCTCGGTATTGCCGCGCAATATCGCCAACTTCAAGGCGTTCGAGAATGCCATGACCTTGGATATCGCCATGGGCGGTTCTTCCAACACTGTGCTGCACCTGTTGGCGGCGGCTCAGGAAGCCGAAGTGGATTTCACCATGACGGATATCGATCGTCTCAGCCGCAAGGTGCCGCACCTTTGCAAGGTGGCACCTTCGACCCCCAAATACCATATGGAAGATGTCCACAGAGCCGGTGGCGTAATGGGGATCTTGGGTGAGCTGGAACGCGCCGGTTTATTGCATACGGATGTTAACCATGTGGCTTCCGATGATGGCTCACTTGAGTCTGTGTTGGCCAATTATGATGTGATGCGCACCGAGTCTGCGAAGGTAAAAGACTTCTTTCGCGCCGGTCCCGCGGGGATCCCTACTACCCAGGCCTTCAGCCAGGATTGCCGCTGGCCATCACTGGATACAGATCGCCGCGAAGGTTGTATCCGCAGCCGCGAGTTTGCTTTCAGTCAGGAAGGGGGCTTGGCGGTACTGTCCGGTAATTTGGCCGAGCATGGCTGCATAGTGAAAACCGCCGGGGTGGATGAATCCAACCTTAGGTTTAAAGGCGTGGCTAGGGTATATGAGAGCCAGGACGAGGCCGTTGCCGGGATCCTCGGCGGTGAAGTGGTCGCCGGGGATGTGGTGGTTATTCGCTACGAAGGCCCCAAAGGTGGCCCTGGCATGCAGGAGATGCTTTATCCCACCAGTTACCTCAAGTCCCGCGGTTTGGGCAAGGCCTGCGCCTTAATCACAGATGGCCGCTTCTCCGGCGGTACCTCAGGGCTGTCCATAGGCCATGTGTCACCGGAAGCCGCCTCAGGGGGCACTATCGCCTTGATTGAAAATGGCGATGCCATTGAAATCGATATCCCGGCCCGTAGCATCACGCTTAAGCTGAGCGATGCTGAGCTCGCCCGGCGCAGTGAGGCGATGCAGGCCAAGGGGCCTTTGGCCTGGAAGCCTTTGGCACGGGTGCGCCCTGTGTCGCTGGCGCTCAAGGCTTATGCCATGTTGGCCACCAGTGCCGACAAGGGCGCCGTGCGCGATCGCACTAAGTTGGAGGGCTAGTATGTTGGCGCTGGCATCCAAGAGTCAGCTGTCGCTGGCCAACTATTATCTGCAGAAGATCCTCTTGTCCCATGTCTATGATGTGGCGCGGGTTACCCCGCTGTCGAGTCTGAACAAGCTGTCGGCCCGCCTGGGCTGCCAGGTGTTTCTCAAGCGCGAGGATATGCAACCGGTACACTCGTTCAAACTGCGCGGCGCCTATAATCGTATCGCCGCCTTGAGCCCCGTTGAGTGCGAAAACGGAGTGGTATGTGCCTCGGCCGGTAATCATGCCCAGGGCGTTGCCATGTCGGCCTCGAGCCGCGGGGTCGACGCCGTGATAGTGATGCCAACCACCACCCCGGACATCAAGATAGATGCGGTGCGCCGCCTCGGCGGCAATGTGGTGCTTCATGGACAGTCGTTCGATCAGGCCAATCAGTATGCCATGTCACTGGCCCAGGATGAGGGGCGGGTGTTTATCCCCCCCTTCGATGATGAGGCGGTGATCGCCGGGCAGGGCACGGTTGCCCAGGAGATGCTGCAGCAGCAAAGAGATCTTGAAGTGGTGTTTGTGCCAGTGGGTGGCGGTGGCTTAATCGCCGGCATTGCCGCTTACTACAAAGCCGTAATGCCTGAGGTGAAGATCATCGGCGTCGAGCCGGAAGATGCCGCCTGTCTCAAGGCAGCGCTGGAAGCCGATGAACCTGTGACGCTGGAGCAGGTGGGATTATTTGCCGATGGGGTGGCGGTTAAGCGTATAGGTCAGGAGCCTTTTCGATTGGCGCGGGAATATGTCGATGAAGTGGTGACTGTCAGCTCGGATGAAATCTGCGCCGCGGTCAAGGATATCTTTGAGGATACCCGCGCCATTGCCGAACCGGCCGGTGCTTTGTCGTTGGCCGGGCTGAAAAAGTATGTCGGTGATAAGGGCAAGGGCGAGAAACTGGCGGCGATTCTCAGCGGGGCCAATGTCAATTTTCACAGCCTGAGATATGTGTCTGAGCGCTGCGAGCTGGGCGAGCACAAAGAGGCGGTGCTGGCAGTGACCATTCCGGAAAGGCCGGGCTCTTTCCTGCATTTTTGTGAGCTGCTGGAGCGGCGGGTGATGACTGAGTTCAACTACCGTTTCAGCGGGCGCGATCGCGCCGTGGTCTTTGCCGGGATCCGTCTTAGCGAAGGTATCAGCGAGCTGCAGGCGATTATCTCATCTCTGGAGAGTGCCGGTTTTGCGGTGCAGGATCTTTCTGCCGATGAGGCGGCCAAACTGCATGTGCGTTATATGGTGGGCGGCTTGCCACCCGAGCCTTTGGAAGAAAAACTGCTCAGCTTTGAATTCCCGGAGCATCCCGGAGCCTTGCTGCAGTTTCTCACGACGTTGAAGAGCAAGTGGAACATTAGTTTGTTTCATTATCGCAACCATGGCGCCGCCTTTGGGCGGGTGCTGGCCGGCTTTGAAGTGCCCAAGGCCGATGAAGCCGCCTTTGGCCAGTTTCTGGATGAGTTGGGGTTTGTCTGTCAGGACGAGACGGATAACCCCGCCTACCGGCTGTTTCTGGCGCGTCCAGGCCAGTGAGATCCTGAAAGGGAACAGGTCGACTGTCTTCGCCAAAAGCAGGGGCAGTCCGGCGGCCAGTTTTATGCTATGGTCTTGAGTTATTATTCTAATCCGTACCCTGAAACCTCTTGTAAGGAGAGCCAAGATGTTTGCTGCACCCTCGGTTAGCGCTTTCAACCCTCCCCGCCGGATCCTGATGGGCCCCGGCCCTTCGGATGTCTATCCTCAGGTATTGGCGGCGCAGTCGCGGCCGACGGTCGGGCATCTGGATCCTCTGTTTGTGGCCATGATGGATGAGCTCAAGAGCCTTATTCAATATTCGTTTCAAACCCGTAACGAGATGACTATAGCGGTATCTGCCCCGGGCAGCGCCGGTATGGAGACCTGCTTCGTCAACCTGGTGGAGCCGGGCGAAAAGGTGATTGTCTGCCGTAACGGGGTGTTTGGCGACAGAATGCGCCAGAACGTCGAGCGGATTGGCGCCGAGGCGGTGATGCTGGATTTCGAATGGGGCACAGCGGTTGACCCAGAAGTGGTGGAAGCCGCGCTGAAGGCGCATCCCGATGCCGCCTTCCTGGCCTTTGTGCACGCCGAAACCTCCACCGGCGCGCTTTCCGACGCCAAAACGCTGTGCGCCCTGGCGCGTGAGCACGGTTGTCTGTCGATTGTCGATGCCGTAACTTCCCTCGGTGGCGTCGAGCTCAGAGTCGATGATTGGGGCATAGATGCCATCTATTCCGGCAGTCAGAAGTGCCTCTCCTGTGTGCCTGGGTTGTCTCCCGTGTCCTTCTCACCGGCCGCTGTGGCCAAACTCAAGGCGCGCAAGAGCCCGGTGCAGAGCTGGTTCCTGGACCAGTCCCTGGTGATGGGTTATTGGAGCGGTGATGGCAAGCGCAGTTATCACCACACAGCGCCTGTTAATGCCTTGTACTCACTGCACGAAGCGCTGCGGTTACTGGCCGAAGAGGGGCTGGAAAATGCCTGGCAACGTCACCGGGATATGCACCTTTTGCTGCGTCAGGGGCTTGAGTCCATGGGGCTCGAATTTGTGGTGGCCGAGCAGAGCCGCTTGCCGCAACTCAACGCGGTTTATATCCCGCAAGGTGTCGATGATGGCGCCGTGAGAAAGCAGCTGTTGGATAACTATAATCTGGAGATAGGTGCCGGCCTCGGCGCCTTGGCCGGAAAGGCTTGGCGTATCGGCCTGATGGGTTACGGTGCCAGACGGGAAAATGTTGCCCTGTGCCTGCGGGCCCTGGCCGAAGTGCTCAACTGATCCTATAGATAAACGCCCCGTTCAATGACGGGGCGTTTTCGTTTCAGCCTTTACTCACAGCCCCTGTGAACCAAGGTTCCAGGCGGCGATAGCTGTGGCTGCCGACATAGATAGCCAGGGCCGACAATATTCCTCCCAGCAGGGTCGAGGTCAATACATCGACACTCCAATGCATCCCCAGCAACATACGGCTCAGCCCCATCAACAGCGCCCAGCAGATAAGCAGCGCCGGAAGCCAGAGATTGTTGTGCCTCAGCAGAAAGAAACTGCTGCACATAGTCAGGGTCACGGCAAAAATGGTGTGGCCGGAGGGAAAGGAAAACCCAGTTTCTATCTGCCAGTGGCGCTGGATCTGTGCCGAGATGGGCATATCCAGCGGTGATACCCCGGGAAGAACCTGTGCCAGCAGTTCCCTGCGGGCGTACTTGTCTATGCTGTAGAACTCCTTGATATCCAGATGCTGCTGGTGGGACAGCCATTCGATATAGGGCCGGGATTCTGCAAATACCAGCTTGAGCTGTTCATTGAGCAGCAAACACAGCACCAAGCCCAGCGAAGTGCAGAACATCATCTTCAGCCAGCTGCCCCTTGGCAGGATAAAAAAGCTGATGGCAAACACCAACAACACGGTGCTTACGCCCCAGGGCGCCGAACCGGACACGGTTAACCAGTACCAAAACTGAGCGGCGGCGCTATCGAGATTGAGCCAAGGGAAGAGCGGCTCTGACAGGGAAAACAGCGCCAGCGGCAAGCTGAGCAGAAACAGCCAACAAATGGCCAGAGAGGTCAAAGGGACGGCTGCATATTTCATTAATACACCCTTATCGGAACGGATAAACCGCCATTGTGCCAGAGGGGAGGAACGCGGCAAGCATTAATGGCGTCCTCCGTCGAAGTAGGCCCTTTGGGCGGCAGTTTGTCAGCACACTTGTAAAAAAACGGCTGCCCAAGTGTGGCAGCCGTTGGTTGGCAGTAAATACTACTCTTCAATTTGTTGGTGACGGGTGAGGTACATTAGCACCAGCATGATCAGTACCAACAGTCCGGTTCCCATCAAGAGGGCGTAATCTTCCAACTGGAGTATGGAGTAGAGTACGCCGTAGAGACTCGCCAGCATGGCCGCAACTATAGCTCCTTGGCGTCGACTGCCACTGGCACTGGCGACATAAAGTGGAATGCTGAGCAGGGGAACCGCCGCGGCCACCAGATAAGCGGTTAAAAACAGCAGGTGTTCTGACAGCGACAGCAGCAATAGATAGAAGAGGCACATGGCGCCACCCACCATCAGATACTGTACTGCGCTGAGGCGTGACTTGTTGCCCAGCTCGAAGATCAGCAGCAGTATGTAGGTCAGTAAGATAAAGAGTATGCCGTACTTGAGTGACCTTTCTATCTTGCCGTAGTGAGTCACGGGTTCGAACAGGGTAACACTGGCACTGATCTCGGTAAGATCCCGGCCATCACTGGCGCGGAATACCTGAGGGAAGTTACGACTCAGATGGCTTATCTGCCAGTTGGCATCAAAACCTTCAGTGCTGAGATTACGGCTGGCGGGCAGGTAACCCTGGAAGCTGGGATGCGGCCAATCGGCATGGATATCTATCTGGCTCAGTTCCGCCAGCGGTAGTACCTCCAAGCCTTCAGAACCCCTGAGGCTGAGCTGGAAGGTCAGTTGATATTCACCTTGGCTCGGATCCAGCGCTATGGTGCGATGAAAGCCGCGGCCAAGGCCGCCTGTGTTATCCAGGCCTGTACCTGACATCAAGCTGGGCATGCCCTGCTCTCCAGCCAGATTAAAACGGCTGACAGTCTCAATAGCCTGGTTGGCTGAAACGCCGAACACCAGCCGGGCCTGGTTATAATCAAAGCCGAGTAAGCCTGGGATATTGACCTTGGGCAGTTCGAAGTTGGCCTGACCCTTGACTTGTCCCAGATATACGAGTGACTGATAGATACCGCGATGGCGGAATTCGTGCTGCAGACCGGCATCCAGTGTCATGCCTTTGGGCAGGATCAAGAGTTCATCGCTGTAAACCTGGCGACTGCGGTGCTGTTTGCCGTCGATATTGCTGTCGGAGATCACTTCATAGCGAAACGGCAGTACCAAAACCGGACCGGCCAAGGTTTGGGAATCGCCCCAGGTGTGGCCTATCTCGCGCACCACTTGGCGATAGAGGCTTTCTCTGTCCTGGCTGAGATCCTGGATCATCCCAAGCGGTATCAATGACAACAGGCCCACCATGGCCACAGCAAAGAGTTTGAGCGTTAATTTGGATTTGAATTGAGGCAGCGCCGCTTGGCCGTTTTGTTTCTTCATCACGCTTTTCAGCAGCAGATAAGCCCCGAAACCCATGGCACCAAGAAAGGCCAGCGCTACCACCAGGACGATAATTTCAAACATGAGGTATGTTCCTTTAACCTATAGTGGCAGTATTAGAACAGATTTGACCTGACATATCATGACAAGTCACTGATCAATAATGGCGAAATTATGGCACGGCCCTTTTTGCCCCGGTCTGATTTGGCTTCTTGGATGTTATGCTCAAGGGATTCTGCTGTTACTGTCACATTTATTATGACAATGTGGTCGTGATTGAATCATCTATAATGAGTGTGAATCAATGCTGCAGTCATTTAAAATAACCGCCTATACAATCTGCTGTGAAGATACCTATGAAGAACTTTTCCAAAATCTGTTGGTTGCCGTTTTTTTTCAGTTTGCCCCTGCATGCTGAACTGGCCGATTTTGATGACTATGGGCCGCTGCGGGTCTATGCCCAGTCTCCCCTGCAATCCAGTAGCCTGGCCCCCATGTTGCGCTCGGGCTTTTCCATGGCTGAGGGACAAAAAGAATGGTATCTGACCGGTAACATCGCCAGTGTGTGGGCCGAGACGGACGATTATCTGGCCGATTACTATCACAACTCCTTAACTGGTGGTCTCAAGTGGCAAATCGATGACCGTTGGATGCTGGACGCCAATTACACTTGGCGTTTCAGTGGCAATAACCACTTGGATTCGCTGACCATGTGGTTCCACGATTCCTTCGGTTTCGATCAGAACGGTCGTGAGCATCAGCCGCGAAACCAGAATCAGATTTACTCCAAGCAACACGGTATCGACCTCAGTGATTTTGGCGGCAAGACGATGAATAACGCCTTTAACGTCTATCTGGGGTATCAACTGCTGCAAAATGAGCACCACGGCCTGTCTGTGGGGGGCAGCCTGTATTACAACTATGTGGGCTCGGGGCCTTTTGCCAATGAGAACTTTGAACAGGCGTTGCAGCTTAATTACAGCTATCGCAACGGACGGCACAACTTCCATTCAACACTCGGTCTGAGCTTCCGTCAGGACGAAGAGGTGTTGTCGGATGTGCCCTATAAGTCCAACGCTTTGATGGTCGGCCTGGGCTATGAATACCGTGTCGGGCGTCATGGCTGGATGCTGGAGTATCACAGATACGAGGGAATGGCCGAGTCGGATGACGACTTCTCTGAAGCCTCAAATGAAGCCTTGCTGGGCTACCGTTATTATCTGGATCGCAGCGCCATAGAGTTCACTGTGATTGAAAACTTCCTCAACATGGATAACAGCACGGATATCGCCTTTACTCTGGGCTATCGGCATATGCTCTAATTTAGCCGTGTTAAAACATAAGGCCGCTCATGAGCGGCCTTATCCATTTTGGGGGGAGATGTATTACTCTGCCTGTTCAGCCTTGGCTTCCAGTGCCTCGACTCTGGCTTGCAGGGCTTCCAGCTTTTCGCGGGTTTTGAGCAATACATGCTGCTGCACTTCAAACTCTTCCCGGGAGACCAGATCCAGTTTCAGCAACTGGTGTTGCAGTACTTGCTTGCTGCGCTCTTCAAACTCGCCGGCAAATTGCTTCAGCCCTGAAGGCAGGTTTTCGCTCAGCTGTTTGGCCATTTCTTCAATTTTCTTGGGGTTGATCATCTCTTTAATCCACTGGCAAGGTTTTAACTGATTGTAACTTATAGGCCGTACTGAACCCAAGGTTAACCTAAGGAAGGTGCGAACAAGTCCCATGTGTGCTCTGCGTCGGCTTACGGACCTGGATGCAAGGCGTGGTTTGCAGCAAATGGCCCTAGTCCTTTGCAAGAAGCACTTCCCTAAGGGGATTTTGGGGCTGCCTCCGGCACTGATTCTGGTATGATCTCAGCCTCTAAACCTTCCTTATGTGAGATATCGATAACCCATGAAGCTCAATCCTGCCCAGAATGAAGCCGTCCATTATGTTTCCGGTCCCTGCTTGGTATTGGCTGGAGCCGGCAGTGGCAAAACCCGGGTTATCATCAACAAGATAGCCCATCTGGTGCAGAAGTGTGGTTATCAGGCCAAGCATATCGCCGCTGTGACTTTTACCAACAAGGCAGCACGGGAGATGAAAGAGCGGGTGGCTCAATCCATGGGCCGTAAAGAAGCCAGGGGGCTGTGGATCTCTACCTTCCATACCCTGGGGTTGGAAATCATCAAACGTGAACACAAGACTTTGGGCCTAAAGGCCGGGTTCTCTCTGTTTGACGATCAGGACACCTTGGCTCTGCTCAAAGAGCTGACCCAGGACGAGCTACAGGAGGACAAAGATCTGCTGCGGGCGCTGGCGACCATGATCTCCAATTGGAAGGGGGGCTTGGTGATCCCGGATCATGCCAGCAAGATAGCCAAGGGTGAACAGGAACAACTGTTTGCGCTCCTGTATCAGCGTTACGCCCAGCATATGAAGGCATACAATGCGCTGGATTTTGACGACCTTATCCTGCTGCCGACCCTGTTGCTGCGGCATAACGCCGATGTCAGAGCCCGTTGGCAGGCGAGGATCCGTTACCTGTTGGTAGATGAATATCAGGATACCAACACCAGCCAGTATGAACTGGTTAAATTACTGGTGGGAGAGCGGGCACGTTTTACTGTGGTGGGCGATGATGACCAGTCCATCTACTCCTGGCGCGGTGCCAAGCCACAAAACCTGGTGCTGCTGGGTAAAGACTTTCCCGAGCTCAAGCTCATTAAGCTGGAACAAAACTATCGCTCCAGTCAGCGAATATTGCGGGCGGCCAATATTCTGATCGCCAACAATCCCCATGTGTATGATAAGTCGCTGTTCAGTGAGTTGGCCTATGGCGAGCCGCTGCGGGTACTGTTTGCTGCCAACGAAGAGCAGGAAGCGGAGCGGGTGGTGGCCGAAATCATTCGCCACAAGTTTATGGGCAAGACCAGTTATGGCGAGTACGCCATTCTCTATCGGGGAAATCACCAATCCCGTTTGTTGGAGCGGGCGCTGATGACCAACCGTATTCCCTACAAGCTCAGTGGTGGCACCTCATTCTTTGCCAGAGCCGAAATCAAGGACATCATGGCCTATCTGCGCTTGGTGGTGAACCCGGATGACGACAATGCCTTCTTGCGTATCGTCAACCTGCCCAAGCGCGGAATTGGCCCGGCAACTTTGGAAAAACTGGGGAATTTTGCCAATCAGAAGCATATCTCCATGTTTGAGGCGATTTTCGACGCTGAATTGAACCATCATCTGCCACCGGCGGCCATGGGCTCACTGTATGAGTTTGGTCGTTTCATTGTCGATACCGGTGAAATCGCTCAGCGTGGTGAAGGGGTTGATGCCATCAAGCAGTTGATCCGCAAAATCAACTATGAAGACTATCTCTACGAAACCAGTGCCAGCGCCAAGGCGGCCGAGATGCGGATGAAAAATATCTCCGAGCTGTATCGCTGGGTGACAGAGATGCTGGCCGGTGACGATCTGGATGAACCCATGAGCCTGCCCGAAGTGGTCAATAGGCTGACGCTCAGGGACATGATGGAAAGAAACAATGAGGATGAAGGCGGCGATCAGGTGCAGTTGATGACACTGCACGCCTCCAAGGGGCTGGAGTTCCCCTATGTGTTTATGGTGGGAGTGGAAGAGCGGATTCTGCCGCATCAAACCAGCATAGATGAGGACAATGTCGATGAAGAGCGGCGTCTGGCTTATGTTGGCATCACCCGGGCTCAGAAAGAGCTGTGGTTTATGCTTTGCCGTGAGCGGCGCCAATTCGGCGAAACCATGCGTTGCGAACCCAGCCGCTTTTTGATGGAACTGCCTCAGGACGACCTTATCTGGGAAAACCGCAAGCCGCAGCAGAGTGAGCAGCAACGGATGGAAACCGGCAAGGCCAATATTGCCAACCTGCGGGATATGTTCAAGAAGTAAGCCTTGGCTTCAAGACCCGACTCAGGCACAAACCTGGGTTGCCGTATCTATGATTTCGGTGTTGTTGCTGTCAGCGGCGCTCAAGCGACTCCCCAAGGCTTGTCCCTGGCCTGAGTTAAAGCCCATTTGTGCCAGCTGCTGTTTCTGCTCTTGGGTATTGACGCCATCCAATACCAATTCAAGCTCCAGCGCGCCGGCACTCAAGCGTATCGCTTTGAGCAAGCGTCTGTGGTGGGGGCTTTGCAGATGTGACACCAGGCTGGCATCCAGTCTCAGCACATTGACAGGTAGGAAGGATAGGCTGATCAAGGGGCTGTAACCACTGCCGTAGCCTGTGATCCCCAGAGTGACCTGCAAGCGTTTGAGCACTTCAAAGCCGTTGATATGGTTTTCCAGATCCCGTGACAAGGATTGCTCGTTGAAAAACAAGCAGAGGTCGTTAAGCGGGAAGCGGCAGTTTCTCAGACAGTTTTTCAGACTGCGCAGCGCGTGTTTATGTTTGAGGTGCTGGCTACAGATGGCCAGATGCAACTTGGTACCTGCGGCCAGTTGCAGCTTGGGAAGCTCGCTGTTCAGCGCCTCTATCGCATACCTGTCCAGTTCCAGCTGTAAGTTGGCTTGTTCTGCCAAATTGGCGAGTTGTTGCTGTTTGATTTTGCCGTGTTGTGGATGAGGCCAATACAGGCGTACATCCAGTGCCTGTAGTTGCCCGGTCTTTAGATCCTGCACCGGGAAGTAACTGAGCCGAATTTGCTGGGTATCCAGGGCGTTTCTCAGTTCATTTTCCAGGCTCACATCCTGCATCAGTTGCTGATGCGATTTCTCATCGAATACCACATAGCAACCCTTGCCTCGGGTCTTGGCCATATACATGGCGGTGTCGGCATCCCGCAGAATGGACTCGCTGGTGTCATCCCTGTGATGACCACTGACGGCTATACCGATACTGGCGCCTGAGTTGAACTGTTTATCGGCCAACTCGTAGGGGCGTGACAGCTCTTTGAGGATCCGCTCGGCGACTTCCTTGGCATCGTCGGCCGTGCGTAACCCGTCCAGCAAAATCACAAACTCATCGCCACCGAGACGGGCGAGGGTGTCGTTGTCGCGAATACAAAACTTGAGGCGGATGGCTGTCTCAACCAGAAACTTGTCGCCTTCCAGGTGCCCCAGGGTGTCGTTAATCAGCTTGAAACGGTCGAGATCGACGAACAGCAGAGCGAATTTGTCCTGCATGTGTCGGCGATTATGCTTAACGGCCTGGCTCAAACGCTCCATAAACATCAGCCGATTGGGCAAGCCGGTCAGGGCGTCGTGTTTGGCATCATGCAGCAGTTGTTGCTCTGCCTTTCGGCGCTGGGAGATCTCTTTTTGTAACTCTTGGTTGGTGGTGGCCAGCTCGCGGGTGCGCTCCAGGATCTTTTCTTCCAACTCTTCGTTACTGCGTTTCAGTGCCTCGGTGGCCAGCTTACGCTCTATGGCCGTAGCTATATGCTGCGACACAAAGGTCAGCAGCTCAAGATCCTTGAACTGATAGTTCTGGTGCATGCTGAAGCTATAGATAGTCAGGGCGCCGGCAATTCTGTCCTGAATAAACAGTGGCACACCAATCCATTGGTGCATGCTCTGGGTGTGATTGAGCTCAGGAGCCTTGCTGTATATCTCTTTGGCGCACACCAAAGATTGGATATCACTCTGATCCAGTAATACGGGGCGTTTCAATCTGAGCAGGTATTCCACCAGTCCGTCCATTAAGGGACGGCATTTGGGTGGCTGGTCACTGAGCTGGGAAACATAGAAGGGAAAGTGCAGCTCAGTTGCCGTGTCGTCCAGCAGGGCTATGTAACAGTTATTGGCGGGCAACAGATGACTGAGGACCCGGTGCAGCTCGGTATAAAACTCGCTGTCATCCAGGTTTGAGGAGGAGAGTTCGGCGATTTCAAACAGGGACTTTTGCAGTCTCTCGGCGCGGCGCCTCTCATAGACTTCCTGTTTCAGCTTATCGTAGGCCTGGCTCAGCTCCTGGGTTCTCTGGGTGATGGCTTGTTCCAGTTGTTCATGATGCCGTAATCGCTCCATGGCCCCGGCTATGTGGTGGCTGATGAAAGCCATCAGCTCAAACTCCATCTCGCCGTAGGAACTGGCAGGATTGTAGCTCTGTACCACCAAGACACCGATTGCTCTGTCATTTTGCATTATCGGCACGCCGAGCCACTGATGACAGGGGGAGCCGAGGGACATGATTTCCCCGGCGGCGGCCAGCTCTTCAGCTTTGCGCTCATCACACAACAGGGGCTTGGCCGTTCGCAGCACATAACCGGTGAGACCCTGCATCAGAATTTCAGATAGCTCCTGTTCCGGATAGAGCTCAGAAGGGTGGGAGTCTTTTTCATCGGAGAAAAACGGCAGTTCCAGATGTTGCTTCTGGGCATCGAGCAGGGAGATATAAAAGTTGTCGGCAGGGATCAGTTGCTGAAGGTGCAAGTGCATGCCTTGGTAGAAGCTCTCCATTGAGGTTGCCTTATTGGCAATATTGGAGATCTCCAGCAGCGCGTTCTGAGTGGCTTCGGCTCTTTTGTATTTGGCCGCCAGTCGTCTGAGTCTGGCAACCCTTTTTTCTAAACTCGAGACTTCCTGAGCCGAATGCTGATGGAGAGTTTCATCCCTAAACATGTTATCCGCCAAGGAATAATTGCAATATAATTGTTGTGTGGTTTTCAATCAAAGGATAGGAATAGCACGAAATACGGTATTATCCAAGTCAATTTTTTGGCTGGTGTCGGATAATTGTTGTGCTATTTAAGTCAAAACTTGAGCAAACAGCCGAAAAAAAGCAAAACAGGTGTAGACGCGGGGAGTAAATCCTCCTACTATATGCGGCGCTGACACGGCGGGCGCCCATAGCTCAGCTGGATAGAGCGCACCCCTCCGGAGGGTGAGGCCGAGGGTTCGAATCCTTCTGGGCGCACCAGTTTGATTCAACTGTTGTGCCAGTCAGTGAAAGAAATATCAGTGGTGATTGTAGCTCAGTTGGTAGAGCCCCGGATTGTGATTCCGGTTGTCGTGGGTTCAAGTCCCATCAGTCACCCCACTTCTTTCGTGAAGCGAGTCAGCTTCAAATCTTACGGTGATTAGCGCAATTGATAGCGCCTCCCGGTTTGGTAACCAGAGTGGAGCAGAGGGTGACCCTCTTCCTTTCTAGGTGCCCAATAAAACAATATTTCGGTGATTAGCGCAGCCTGGTAGCGCATCTGCTTTGGGAGCAGAGGGTCAGAGGTTCGAATCCTCTATCACCGACCAAATTTGATTTATCTGACTTAAAGTCGGGTAAAAGCTGGAAAGTATTTCGGTGATTAGCGCAGTTTGATTGCGCATACCGATTTGGCAACCAGAGCGGAGCAGAGGGTGACCCTCTATTTGCAAAGGTAACCAGCAACACAGTATTTCGGTGATTAGCGCAGCCTGGTAGCGCATCTGCTTTGGGAGCAGAGGGTCAGAGGTTCGAATCCTCTATCACCGACCAAAACATTTAAGCCCCTGAGAAATCAGGGGCTTTTTTGTTGATTTCTTAGTACTCAACGCTTTCTTTTTTCATCTTCTAGATGCTTACTAGATGCTTAAGTGTCTTGGGTTTTCGCTGTCTCTAGCAGCTTCGGGTAAAGGAAAGGCTCCCCGAAGGGAGCCTTATATCAGTTACTCCACATTCACCGGCGGTGAAATAAAGCCTTGGTATGCTTGGGTCTTGAGTGGCGTAAAGCGCTCCAACTGACCTTTCTCCTGAATACCTGTGACTATCACATCGATTTCCAGTCCTCGGGCCACGTTCACCAGTGCCCGGCACAGTTCGCTGTTGTGCTGGTTTTCATCATATTGTGCAAAGGATTGATCCAGCTTGACGTAAGCCGGCCGCAGGCTTTGCAGATAAGACATGGAGCCGAACTGACGGCCGAAATGGTCTATCCCTATGCTGGCGCCATTGTCGCGGATAACGGTACACAGCGCCTGGCAGGCATCGATATCGGTATAGATGGCGGCTTCCGGTAATTCAAAGGCCAACCGGCTTGCATGGCGACTGTTACGCAGGAAGTGATTGAGCCATTCGTGGAACTTGGGATCGCTGATGCTGTGATGGGTGAGGTTAACCGCAACTGCTTCGGCATTTTTCTCCAACAACTCATCTTCGCTGATCTTTTCAATCAGGCAGCGGTCGAGCAGGCTACCCAAGGACAATAGCTCGACATAAGGCATGAACTGGCCGGCGTGTACCAGTTTGTCACCTATCTGCAGCTGACAGAAAAGCTCCCGCTGCAGTACGTTGTCTGAGTCCTGATAGTGCACTGGCTGCCAACGGAAACGGAACTGTTTACGATTAATTGCTTCGGTAAGCTTGTCACGCCATTGTTCGCGGCTGAACAACTGCTGCTCATTGGTCTCCAACCAGTGATAGACCTTGCCTTCCTTGAGGGCGATTTGCAGGGCATTGTCCGAGCGTGCCAGCAGTTCTGAGCTGTTCATCTGTCCTATGCGCTCGGCAATACCTATGGCGTAGTCTTCATTGGGTTTGCAACCCGCCTTGACCATTTCCTGGTTGATGGTGCGGATCAACGTCTGTAGATACTTACTTAACTGTTCACGCTCAACATTGGTGACCAGGAAAGCAAATTCATAGGCGGCGATACGGGCAATGACAGATTCACAGATTTCGCCCAGCTCATGCTGCAGTTTTTCCGAGAGCAGCTTGATGGTTTCGTCTCTTACCTGATAGCCATACTTGCTATGCACTTCTTCGAGCCAATCGAACTTGGCCATCATCAGGGCACCGCTGCCGGGTTCACCGAGCCAACCACCAATTCGGCCCATCATATATTGACGGTTGGGTAGGTTGGATACTTGATCCACCAGATTCTTCTTCCTGAGTGCGGTAACTTCTTCGTCCAGAGAGCTGAAGATCTTCTTCAACTGGGCCGACATGCTGTTGAAGGCGTTAACCACATCCCTGAGTTCCAGGGTTTTGGGGAGCGGCATATCCGGACCGAATTCCCGTTTGGCAATGCTCTTGGCGTGTTCGGCAATGGCATGCAGTGGACTGAGGATCCAGGTCAGGCCCAGACGGGCGAATAGAATGGCGACCAAAAACAGGATTGAAAAGGCTATCAGGGTGTGGCTCATAATGCGCCACAGTTCATGGTAGCCGAAACCCGGGTGCGCGGTAATTTCCAACTTGGCCAGCTGCAACCAACCCGAAGTAATGGTACTTTCCTTGCGTAACGGGGTGAAGATCCCCAGATCGATAAACCATTGGGGCACATCTTCGATGCGGATATTGTTATTCCAGACCTGCTGTTTACCGTCGACCAACCAGGTGAGTTTCACCTCTTGGTAATAGCCACCCTCGAAGATGACATTCACCATGGTTTCTGCGGTGGCGAGATCACCGGCCTCCAGCGATGGAACCAACATCAATCCCAATGAATGGCTGACATTATTGAGGTCCGACTCCATCTGCTCGGTCAGAAAGTTCTGGGTCTCATTGAATTGCACATAGCCCACACTGGCTACAACCAAGAGAAACAGCCCAAACAGTAACGAGTATATCTGTCGAAACAGTGTCATTGCTGTAGCTACTCCAGTTTTAATTTTGGCTGACGTAAGCGATCAGCCCCTAATCTGTGTCTCAGGTCATTCCACTTTTCCAAGCGAGCGGATGAGCCTGCCAATACACCGCGTCCTTTCTCTTTGTTTAGCCACAATTGCTTACCGTTAAAGCTGTACACAGGGATCAGGTCTCTGCGTTGAGTTGCCGGTTTGAGCTCGCGATCCAGGTTGTCCAGAATAAGAGGAACAGAGGAGGGCGTCTCATAATAGGCCAGCACCATATGGTACTGATTAACACTGGTTGCCTTAACCATGGTGATGCGCATCTTGTCTTCAGGTATGCCCAACTGCAGCAGAGTGAAGTATTTGGCGATGGAGAAGTCTTCACAGTCACCACCATTTACTCCGATAAACTCTAAAGGGGTGGCCCAGTAGTTGGCCATCCCCCAGAGCTTGATATCATCTACAAAGCGAAACAGGTTAAAGAAGTTGTTTACCTTGGTGATTTTCCCCATATCGTCCAACCCTTGCGCCTCGTCCAATATCTTGAACCAAGCTCTGGCTCTGAGGCCTGCCCGCTCGCCATAACGAGCTTCCAGTGTCCTGGTAATGCTGTTGGGGTCGAGCTGTTGGGTTGAAGCGGCGTACAGGCATGACACTGCTAGAGTCGATGCCAGTACTGTGTAATGGCAGACCCGTCTGAGCAGTGAATACTGGTTGAGCCTGCCTGTCATATGGGGATATCAAGGTCCTATTTCACTTCTTGATCCACAGTGTAGATGTTCCACTTCATATCGGCCATAGTGTCTTCGCCTGTTACTTCGGCGATCACTCGGCGGTTACGTTTGTGGGCCAATTGCGTATCTGTTGGATCTACTGGTCTATCGTAACTGTAACCTATGGCTGTCAGTCTATCGGCAGTGATACCGAATTGATCTTCAAGCACTTTGGTTACGGCGTTTGCCCGATTCTGTGACAGCTCGAGGTTATGCTCATAGCTGCCGGTACGGCTACAGTGTCCTTCAATCGTCACCTTGGTGCTGGGATATTGCTTCATAAAGTCAGCAATAACACCAATTTGATCATAGTACTGAGGATCTATGTAGAAGGAGTCGTTGGCAAAGAGTATTTTCAACTCGGAACGCTCATTGATAGGCTTGATCTTACCACAACCATAGTTATCAATGTTGGCACCTTCAACGGTACCTGAGCAGCGCTCACGGGCTTCGATAACACCGTCTCTGTCATTATCATTGAGATCGTTGACCTGAGCTGTCGGCTGATCCATGGAAACAGTGTCACGCATTGAGCAGCCCGCCAGTATGGCGACGCTAAGCAGGGTGATAAAGAGTTTCATTATTTAACTCCTCCTTCATATTCACGCTCCCCTTTCCATACATCGGGGCGGGTGACTCTAAGCGAGTCTAGTAGTTGACCTGTGGCATTGAGTACGCGGTATTTGGCAATCACTTCGTCGTACTCGGCGGTCAGATAGTCTTTTCTGGCTTCAAACAGCTCATTCTCGGTATCCAGCAAGTCGAGCAGGGTGCGCTGACCCAGGTTGAACTGCTGTGAGTAGGCGACTTGAGTGTCTTTGGCGGCAATGACATGCTCGCGAATATACTGCTTCTGTGGCCCCAGGAACTCATAAGCGTTCCAGGCAAGGTTGGCGCCTTCAACCACTTCACGATAGGCGCGCTCACGGATCTCTTTAGCTTCACCTATCTTGTAGCTGGCCTCTTTCTCGCGAGCCAAGTCGCGGCCACCGGCGAACAGGTTATAACGAACCCTGACCATGGCCAGAATGTCATTGTTGTAGCCGCCGACATTTTGGCTGGCGATACGGCTAAAACCGTCTTCACCGTCCAGGTTGTTGTTCAGGTTGCCTTCCACTTCCAACGTGATCTTGGGGTAGTAGTTGGACTGAGCCGACGACTTCTCATACTCGGCGGCGCGAATATCACTGGCGGCCGACTTGAGAATAGGATGGTACTCCTGAGCCATCTTGATACTGGCATCTATATCTGCCGGCAACATATCGGCATCCGGAACCGGTACTATCAGGTCTTCCGGCTGCTGATGGGTGATGCGGAAAAACTGACTCTTGGCATCGAGGAAGTTATTGCGCGCCGACACTACGTTGGCGTTGGCACGGGCCAGACGACCTGTGATTTGCGACAGATCCGCAGTAGAACCCAGGCCCGAATCAGTACGCTGCTTGATCTGCTCGTAGATATCCTGGTGGCTCTTGAGGTTCTTCTCTGCCAGTGTCAGCACCTGCTCGGTACGTATGTAGTTGATATAGACCTTGGCAACATCCAGCGCCATATCTTCGGCAGCGGCAAACAGCGCCCATTGATCGGCACTGGCTTCGAAGCTGTATCTGTCGACTTCACTGCTGGTAAAGAAGCCGTCGAACAGCATCTGCTTGATGCTGACACCGAATTCGCCTCGTTTGAGTTCAATTTCATCATCCAGGGTGCCGGCCAAACGGCGACGGGTGGCCGGACTGTCTGTGTATTCATAGCCGTAGCCACCGGTAATATCTACCGTTGGCATATAACCGGCTATGGCCTGGTTCACCTGCTCTTCACGAGCCTTGAAGCGGTTAAAGGCGAGCCGTAGTTCCGGGTTGGTATCCAATGTCTGCGCTACGGCTTGTTCCAGGGTCTGACCAAACCCTGCCGTGGGCAACATCAGCCCGGTAATCGCCAGTGCCAAGGCACTGGGTTTCACCAGCCGAGTAACTTTCTTGTTCATGCTAAACCCTCCAGGTTTATTGTGACTTTGAGCCTAGCGTTCTCTTAACGCTGTTTCTTTGGCCCTTAGAATGGGATTAAGTATGTACTCAAGGACAGTTCTTTTCCCGGTAATTACGTCAACAGAGGTCAACATGCCGGGAATAATGGGCATCTCAGTGCCATCGTCTTTAATTAAACTGGACTCTTCGGTCCGCACTTTTACCAAATAAAAGCTGTTGCCTTCTTCATCTTGAGTAGTGTCTGCACTTATCTGTTCCACAGTGCCTTTCAAGCCGCCGTAACGGGTAAAATCATAGGCGGTAACCTTAACTATGGCGGGCAGCCCCGGATGCAGGAAGGCGATATCCTTTGGTAAAATTCGGGTTTCGATCAGCAGTTGGTCTTCGGAAGGAACTATCTCCATGATATCGATACCTGGCTGAACAACTCCTCCCAATGTATTGATATTTATGGTTTTAATGGTTCCATTGACCGGTGAGGTTATGACGGCTTTGCTGACTTTATCCTTGGTTCCCACTTGGGCCTCATTCATTCTTGCCAGCTTGGCCTGCATCTCATTCAGTTGTGCGCGGGAGTCGGCGGCGTAAACCAATACCGCTTCCCGGCGTTTGAGTATGGCCTCATCCATGTTGGCCTTGAGCTTGGGACGCATTACTCTGAGGGTCGCCAGTTCGCCCTGAATGTCGTTAACTGTACGTTCCAGCTTCAAGAGTTCCACCTCGGGCACTATGCCTTTCTGTGCCAGAGGTTTGGTCAGTTCCAGCTCGCGGCTGACCAAGCGATAACTGGTGCTCAGGGTGCCGATTTTTGAGGTTAACTCTTCGGTTTCCTGCTGCCGCTGCTGGATTTGCCTTGCCTGGATTTCGACCTGGTTGCTGAGGTTGTCCAGACGGCCGGCGTATTCATCCTGTTGGCGCTTGACCAGCTCAGGCTCCTTCTCGGCCAGTTCGGCAGGAAATACCAGCGGGATCTTGGTGATCTTGAGCTGTTCCCGCCAATCGTTGGCCATGTCTGAGATAAAGATACTGTTCAGCTCGGCCTGCAGGCGAATAACGTTGGCCTGAAGGCTGTAGACCTCTTGCTCCTGCTGGGCGGCATCGGAACGGAAACGTGTGTCATCGATGCGAACCAAGGGCTCACCCTGTTTGACCAGCATGCCTTCTTGAACGTACATCTCTTTCAAAATACCGCCATCCAGACTTTGAATGACCTGTACCTGGGAAGAGGGGATCACTTTACCCGTGCCCTTGGTAACTCGGTCGAGAGAAGCGAAATAGGCCCAGGTCAGGAAGCAGAGCATCATTATCGCCAGCGACCAGATGATCAATCTGTGGCTGGTGGGAGCATCTGTCATCATGGCGCCGTAGACATCGTCTACCATTTCCAAGTCATCAGAAGTCAGGTGCTTATTCATATTACTTGCCTCCTGCCATCAGCCCTTGGTTGAGCTTTTCAAGCACCTTATCCTTAGGACCGTCGGCAATGATGTGGCCTCTATCCATCACTATGATGCGATCCACCAGATTCAGCAGGTGCATCTTGTGAGTAATGATCAGCAAGGTTCTGTCTCGGCTGACATTATGCATTGAGCGCATGAATTGCTTCTCGGCTCTGGCATCCAGGCTGGCTGTGGGTTCATCCATCAACAGCACGGGTGGGTCATTGAGTATGGCTCTGGCCAAGGCCACGGTTTGCCGTTGGCCCCTGGACAGAGAGTGGCCGCCTTCACCTACCTGTTGATCCAGGCCTTCCGATTCCATATCGGTAAACAGGTTGACCCCGGAAAGCTGTACCGCTCGGATCAACTGGTGCTCGGTGACCTGACGGGTGCCGAAAAGAATATTGTCTCTGACCGAACCGTGGAACAGGGTGACATCCTGTGGCAGATAACCGAAGTTACGGCGTAGATCGCTGGGGTGGATCTGGGCACTGTCTATGCCATCGTATCTTAGGCTGCCGTTACTGGGTTTGAATAACCCGACCAGCAGCTTGGCCAAGGTACTCTTACCGCTGCCATTACGGCCGATAATGGCTATCCGCTCGCCGGGGCGGATCCTCAAGGCGAAGGGATGCAATACAAGTTTTTCCGAACCAGGGTAACTGAAGCTGAGGTCGTCGGCTTCTATCTTGCCCATCAGGCGCTGTTTGCTGACCAGGTGGCCTTTGTTTTCAAACTCATCTTCCTGGGTCATTATCTGATCCAGCTGTCTCAGCGCGCTGGCCGTCTGGTTGGCTCGAGTCATCAAGCCGGCCAGTTGCGCCATGGGTGCAACTGCTCTGCTGGCAAGCATCACAGCGGCAATGATCCCACCCATGGAAATATCATTGTCGGCAACCCGGTAGACGCCGAGAATGACGACACTGACGACGGTCAACTGCACCACAAAGTTGGCAACGTTGGCCACTGAGTTGGAGAGCTTTTTCGATCTCAACTGCCAGTTGGCAGTGTGGCCTATCATCTGCTGCCAGGCTTTTTGTACCAGGCCTTCCGCGCCGTATGACTTGATGGACTCCAGAGAGGCCAGACTTTCGATTAGATGGCCGTGTTTGAGGCTGGCAAATTTATTGCTTTCCTCAATGGCAGTCTTGAGCCTGGGCTGAATGATCAGGGTATAGCTGATGATGATTAAGCTGGCGACTAATGGGATCAGTGCCAGATCGCCGGCGACCAGATAGATGATCAACATAAACAGCAGGGCGAAGGGCAGGTCGACCAAGGTGGTGATGGTCGCCGAAGTAAGGATCTCCCTGATGCTGTCAAACTCACCTAATTGACGCGCCATGCCGCCGACACTGGCTGAGCGGTTTTCGAGGGGAATGCCGATTGCCTTATAAAACAGTCGCGACGAGACTATGATGTCGACTTTCTTACCGGCAACATCGATAAGGTAACTTCTCAGCTGCCTCATGACCAAATCAAACAGATAAGCAATACCGGCTCCGATGGCCAGTACCCACAGTGATTCGAATGCCAGGTTAGGCACCACTTTATCGTAGACGTTCATGATAAACAGCGGTGAAACCAGGGCAAACAAGTTCACCAGGATTGAGGCAATCAGGGCATCACGATAGATGGGGGCCGAGTCTTTGATGGTTTGCAGTAACCAGTGTTTACTGTGATCGTGATGATAAACATCAAACCCCATATCGCCACGGTACTGCTGTTTAACCAGAAACAGATAGCCTACATAGAGGGTTTCCAGCTCCTCCATGGACAGGCGTTGTTCGCCGCCGGTTTCTGGTAATTGGATCACGGCATGCTGTTGCTCCAGATCCAGCTCGCGAAGAATGCAGGCTTTCTTGTCTTTCAAAAGCAAGATACAGGGAAGCTGAATAGCAGTAACCTGATTCAAGCCTTTACGGGAAAGCTTGGCGGTTAGACCGGCCCTTGCAGCTGCCTGAGGTACCAGTTCCGGGGACAGAATAGCCGAAGACAGGGGCAGGCCTGCCGCCAGAGACTCACTGGAACAGGGGCTGCCAAAGTATTCCGTCAATAGAACCAGACTGTCGAGCAGAGGATCCACAGTGACTCGCTGGGAAGCCGAGATAGTCCATTGCTCAGGTTTAGGTGAAGCGGATGCGGTCACAGAACGACTTATCCTTTCGTTTTATATGATTAATTCTAGTATCAGCCATGCTAGCCCATATTGCGAATTGCAATATGGGCTAGCATTCAAACAACAGAGCTTTTAAAACACTGAATCCAGCGTTTTTTGCTCATCCAGGCCACTGGAGCTGGTTTGACTGACATAGGAGGAACCAGGGTTACCCGATTGAGTGTCGACAATCAGAGGACCATCGCCACTGTTCCCCAGTAAGCCATTGATAATGTCGCTTTCATCACTGCCGTATGTCGCAAACAGGTCGACACCGTCGAGCACTATGTGCTGATCGAATTCACCATCCAGATCTGCATCGATCGAGATAGTGGTATTGCCATCAGCAACACTGAATTCGAAATATTGCTCCAGTGAGTTGTGCTCTTCACCCAACAGCAGATCACTGAGGTTCAGCTGATCTTTGTTGAGCTCAAAGTCAGTGATATGGTCGGTGCCGGTTTCACCCGCTTTCCAGCTGAAGGTATCTACGCCTTGGCCACCGGTGAGCCAATCATCACCATTGCCGCCAACCAGCAGGTCGTTGCCATTACCACCGAACAGCATATCATTACCATTGCCGCCGTAGAGTTCATCATTACCGCCTTGGCCAAACAGAATATCGCTTCCGTCACCGCCGCGGATGATATCACCCTTGTCGTTGGCGCTTGACTTATCAAAGAGGTTTGAATGCTCGCTGATATAGTTGTGAATTTCAGCATCGGTCACATCACTTTGGCCCAACTCGCCGGCAATAAAGGCTTTGAGCGCGTTGTAACCCTGACCTTGAATACCATCAAAGCGAATCACGTCACCGAAGATGATGTCGTTACCCGCACCGCCATCCAAGGTATCTGAGCCAGGCATATTGGTGATTTCATTGCCGAGAATCGCGTCGGCAAGTTCATCGGCAGAGACATTGGTTTGGACATTTCCATCACTGTCAAACTGTTGCAATGTGTCAGTCGAAATATTGTTACCTATACCTATGGCTTGCACAATGACACCATTGCCTGTCAGTAATGGCAGGGCACTTAGAGCGTTTTGCAATGCCCAGTAATTATTATTGTACGTACTTGATATCTCGTAAGTACCGTCTCCTTGAGCCCGAATATCGCCAATATTTTGCGAACTCCAGCCTCCACGACCTTGGCTCCATTGATAAAGATTTCCGTCGGCATCTATGATTAGTCTCGACTGTCCTCCGATATTGGCGTAAAACGCCTCACCCAAAGTAAAGTTATTGACGTTGACCAAGTCGTCCAGAGTCTCGCCAGTCTTTCGATTGACTATCGGGTTGGTATTCTCATAGTCCTGATAGGTAGATGGTGCGCCATCCGTGATAAAGAATGCCAGATTCTCAGCGTCACTGTTGGCAAGAGCTGTATCGCTGTGGAACCAGTTTGCTGTTGTCTTGATAACATCTTCGTAGTTGGTGCCACCACCGGTCCAATAACCTCCATCCATGCTATCGATAACGGTTTGGAGCTTATTCAGGGCGTCTGGATCTCCCAGGTCGACGCTGACTGACAAATTAGCTTGAGAGTCGAAATCAGTCAAAAATATGTTAACTGTACCGGCATTATCTGAATCGGCGCTGGCTTTCAGTGTCTCAAATACTTGAGTCAACTGAAGTTTCATCGCCTCCATAGCCGAATTACCAATACTCCCCGAGCTATCGACCATAAAGGCGATATT
Organism: Shewanella sp. YQ_9; assembly: GCF_043103185.1. Lineage (NCBI taxonomy): Bacteria > Pseudomonadati > Pseudomonadota > Gammaproteobacteria > Alteromonadales > Shewanellaceae > Shewanella > Shewanella sp. YQ_9. The sequence goes on along the minus strand of NZ_JBICJO010000019.1, from coordinate 3,723 downwards.
GTAATCCTGCCCGGGAACCACAACAGTGCCATCCAGATCGCCGATAACGATATCTTCGGCGTTACCCAAATTGACCGTTTGATCGCCTGGACCCGCTTCAGTGACCTGATAGTTAAATACAGGCACCACCGCAATATTGCCGGTGTAAGAGTCACCATCGGCATCGGTTACCGTTACCGCAAAGTCCAGGTCGCCGTCTTCGGTGCCCTGCATGGTCTGGTACTGATAGAAGTCCCAGTGGCCTGTACCTGGGGTGAATTCCAGCTTAAAGACCAAGTCGCCCGAGTCTGTTTGACCCAGCAAAGTATTGCCTGAAAGGGTCACTTCAACGGCTTCCCCGCTGGCGGTAACCAGGGATGTGTCGGTCACACCTGCCAATGCAAGGCTGCCTTGGCCATCAGCGCCCCATTGGGCTGTTACTTCACCGGAAGCATAGGCGATTGCCGGGGCATTGCCTGTACCAGTGAATTCTATCGAGGAAATCGTGAAGTCACTGTTGTCTCCATGGCTGGGGGCTGTGCCGTTGTCGGTTGCCTTGATAACAACTCTATCAAAGCCACCATCCTGCACGTTAAAGTCAGCCGCATAGTCACCGTTACCGGCATCAGAGCTGAAGGTTTGGGTCGATATAAGTTGGCCATCACGCCAGAACTCAACCACACCGCTTTCAAGCTCACCTCCGAAGATGTTGGCAAACTCTATCTTCATGCCGAACGCCAGGGTGTTGGGATCCAGATCTATGATGACTTCTTCAGAAACGCCGGTGCCATCAGCAAATTCACGGAAATCTACTTCGTTGGCTATGTTGTGGTATGGCGAGCCAACACTGGCAACCCCTATGCCTGAACTGCTGCCGTTAATATTTGCCGAGGTCAGAGTGTGGTCGGTAGATGAGGTAAAACCTCTGGCAGTGATGGTGAAACCATTAAAGTCCAGTTCCCCTCTATTACCTGTGTAACCGGTCAGATCGAAGGCGCCTATGAGAGTATCCGGAATATCGGTTACCGTAGCCGTTACCGGAGCTGTATCAGGCATGTAAGGCGCATCATCTTCGACACTGACCACAAAGCTACCGGAGACAGTACCGCCATTGCCGTCATTAACACTGACACCAAATGTCAGATCTTTAACATCTTCAATGCTGGTATCAGGGTGATCTATTGGTCCCAACAGATTGACCTGATAGTCCCAATCACCACTGCCATTACCCGCTGGCGGTGTCAGTACCACAGTCATTACTGCAAGGTTACCTACAGAGCCTGTCAGGGTGTGAGTCGCAACGTCCCACTGCCAGGTAACAGCCTGGCCACCTGAGGTGATACCACTTGGTGGTGTCAGGCTAACAGTCAGTGCATCACCATCCACATCCTGAAGCTGGATAGTGCCATTTGCAGTGGCACTGTCAGTGGTATCACTGCTGCCGTTTGAATCCGGCAGGCCATTGGTCAAGCCTTCCTCAGAGACAACAGCATTGGTAGTGGTAACGATAGTCGGTGCGTCGTTGACACTGTTGACCTTGATGGTCAGGGTCGCAGTATCACCATTGTTGGTCACATAGGTGATAACGGGCACAGTACCGTTCCAGTTGGCTTCCGGAGTAAAGGTATAACTACCATCCAGATTGATAACCAGAGTGCCACCCTCAACTGTGACATCTTCTCCTGCGATGTAGACCTGGCTATCCCCGGCTACGGTAAAGCTGGCCAGTTCAATGTCTTGGCCATCGCTGAACTCACCTGTGTCATTGTCAAAAATGTTGCCGGTTGCCAGCTGATCTTCATTGATTTCTTGGTAATCATCCACTGCAGCCGTGTACTTCTCGACTTTAACGTCCAGAGTCGATACTGCGGTTTGGTTGTTGTTATCTGTACCAACAATCTCAATACCTGAAATCTTCAGAGAGTCGACATCTATGTTATGGGGGAGATTCCCTATCAGCTCAGCGTTGACTATGATATTGCCTTCACTGCCTGCCGCTATGGCAGACCAATCCAGACTGATCTTCAATACGTCTTTATTTGGACCATTACCCGGCATTGAAGCTATCAGGTACTCACCCTCAAGGCGCCAGCTCAATGGGAAGTTTTCTCTTATCCCTTCCACTGTAATACCGCTGAAGTCACCATTTTGATAGTTGAAGCCGAAGTCTGAAAGTTCACTGTCACCAGCCTTGAAGCGCAGTGACTGTTGATCGGTATCCAGGTTGTCATCCTGCAAACCAAATTCATCCAGACTGGCCAGTGCATAGGAGGTAATAGCGACTGGAGCGCCTCCTGGAGCATCCAGGTGAATATCCAGATTGCCGTTGGTCTGATCGCCGTCACTGTCAGTGACCACTACACCAAAGTCCAGATCCAGAGGCTCTGTGGAGCTGACGATCTCCTGAGCGGTTGTGCCGGTCAGTTGGAACTTGGCACCGTCAGGCGTTACAGCACTCAGCTCGATATAGGCGATAGCGCCCAAATCACTGATAACTTCGTTGGGGCCGATTTCGCCTTCACCCAGCAGTTGACCGTTGGCATCATAGGCCTTGTAGTGCACCAGCACAGGGTCGTTATTACCGACGTTGAAGTTAAAGCTGGCACTGGCTACTGTGTCTGCATAGTCAACGATAAGGGTCTCACCACCTGAAACCCAAGGGTTAGCCACCCCAAAGCCGTTGTCTGTACCATTGACATCGGCCAAGTCTCCGTTGCCATCACGGCCGTAAAGCGTGAAAGCAACTTCGGCATCAGAGGGCACTTTGCTTGGATCGTTGTATATGTTGTAGGCACCGGTAGCGTTGTCATAAGTGACATACACGGTACCGCTGATGCCTCCTTTACCTCCGTCCAACGCGCCAATGTCTATCTCTTCCAGCTTGTCTATGCTCTGCAATATATCCAGTTGATAGCTGTCGCTGTTTGGATCTGTGTTGAGGGTAAAGATCAGCGTCTGATCAGGGTTAGACGCATCATAGGCCGTAGCAGGGCTTTCATCGCTTGTATAAGCGAACAGTTGATCCGGGTTGTTTGGATCGACAAAGAAGAAGACTGTTTTGCCTCCGGCCGTGATATCAGAAGCACCAAAGTAGGTTTGAGAACCAGCATCCCAGCCGTTTACGTTGCCGCTGAGATCGGCACTATAGTCTTTATCTGCTCCTGATGTGTTCATGGCCCCAGTATAGGTGCCAACAGTGTTGACCCCATCCAAGATAGGTTCAACATCGACAACAGGTGAGTCGTCTTCAACTGTAACCTGGAATGAACTTGAGTCTGTCGCTCCTGAACCATCCGCGACATCAATGCCAAAGTTCAAATTGAGCACATCTTCAACATTGGCTACAGGATGATCCAGCGGAGCATGCAGTGTGACCTCATAACCCCAAGTACCACTGCTGTTACCCGCAGGAGCCGTGAGCGATATGGTCATCACCACAGTTGAACCGGCAGAGCCTGTCAAAGTCTGAGTACTGGCATCCCAACTCCAGGTTACATCGACGCCTCCGGAGGTTATACCTGATGGGCCGCTAAGCGTAACTTCCAGCTCATCGTTGTCAGGATCTTGCAGCTCAATGGTACCGTTGGCTATCACGGCATTTGTTGTATCTGTGTCGCCTACATCATCCGGCGCACCATCGGTCAGCCCCTCTTCAGATACGGCAACATTGGTGATGTTACCTATGCTTGGTGGGTTCTGGGCATCAAGAATGGTGGTGTCGGCGCTGTTGTTGGCACCAATGCT
>NZ_JBICJO010000018.1:0-2327 GCF_043103185.1 Shewanella sp. YQ_9 | reverse complement strand
TCTTTGTTGTTTTCTTAAAGTGCGCATTTTTTGCATCACTTTTCAGCGACTTTTTATACACCGTTTTCACAATATTTCTCAATGAAGGCCTCAATCATCGCATCAAATGATTCAAAAGCTGGATTGTGTGGGTGAACTCGGCCTTTAAACACGTTTTTATCACTTTTATAAATTTCTAATGATTCGTTAAGTTTTTCGCAACCATGAGTTTTGTCGTTATCCGTTAAATAAGCATTTCCCATGGAGAATAAGGCCTTGGATACACCCCAGTAATCTCCGTCTTGTTCAAAAGCTTTAGCTGCCAACTCGAAGTGTTTGATTGATTTTGATGCGGTAGGGTCGTACTCATTGTATTTTTCATAAAAGTCTTTCCGGTCACGATAGCTTCTACTTTTATAAAATAAGCCTAAAAATGTATGAGCTTCAGCCAAACCATAAAGATCTTTTGATTCTTCGAAGTCAGCTAGTGCCTCGAAGCCAAGCTTTTCAGCCGCTATGCCTCTGTCTTGTATTCTCATTAGTTGATATGCGTAACCAAGCTTAGTCATTGGGTCATTTGTATATGGAACCCCGGCCGCTGAGCAGCCGAGTAGAACCAAAGCGAATAGTGAAACGATAGTTAGTTTCATGCCAAAATTTCCTTTGGTTTACAATGCCATGGTTTTGCGACGGACCGGAACGCCAGCGTAGATGTGTCCGACAACAGCCACTTGTTAGAAGTTTTGAGGACACTATTCATTTACTGCTAGATGGTAGGTTGTAAAACACCGACCTGATAACTCTGTTTTATAAACTTTAGTGGACATTTTATTCAACACCTTGTATTCGCGCCTACTTTCGAGTAAATGGAATAGTATTTCTTTATGCCCTAGCTCTTTCGCCCAGCACATTAGCTTTTTGAAAATTGGTATGCCAAACCCCCAGAATTTTTGTGAGATAACAATCGCCAATTCAAAACCATTATCATCAGGCTGAATGCCACACCAACCTGCCAATACTCCACCAATATAAACCGCCCGGATGCGACAACCATGTATGGCATCTGTATTTATTTTTTCATTCATCCACGCATGGAGGCTTGTTTCGTCAAAATACGGGTGCTCGATCAAATGTGTTCTCAGAGAATCTTGATTGACCACGTCCATGAACTCTGTAGGGTTCACTTGATTAAAATGCAAAAATTCAATTTCACTCATATGCCGATACTTCTAGACATAATGATTCCCTGTGCAGGTGTCGGCCTCCGTGTTTTCTCGTGGATTAGTTAAACCAGAGCCACACTGTTTGTTGATCCAATAGGCAAACAATCACAGGAGGCCGACATGTCTAAAGCTAACACACTTTTTATCGGGTTGGACGTACACAAGGAGACCACTGACGTGGCCTGGGTTTCTGAAAATAAAAATCAAGCCACCCATTGTAAAACAATAACTTAATCTTCTTTCAGTCTGCGTTCAAGCACCAGTAGGGGATTTGAGCACCCGGAGGTAGAAAGATATCCGTGAGTTGCAGAGGTTTGATGAAATCGAACCGATTTCACGCAAAAATGCGAGATTTGAGCTGTGCTAGCCCTACCCATGGTTCAGGGGATTTCAATGGCTGCGGTTGAGCTAAATAGCGTGGGGTTCAAGCCGTTTGAAAGTATTGACAGCTGGTTGCAAAATGCCGTCGTCGCTTCTCCAAGTGTTCGCAGTAACAGCTGAGCTTTTGCAAGGTGCCTACCGGCCCACGAAATAGTCTTCCAAATTCAGTGGTAAGCTTGAGCCAGTTATCATGAGGGATATTCAACCGCGTCAGTAGCTTGGCACTCTTTTCACCTATCGCGCCACGTTTATCATCGCGAATACAACGCCCGGTATCATCCACTAATTCAAGATAATCCTTGAGCCCAAACGCAATACCATTGGGCTGGTTATCGCACTCATCGCCAATAAAGGGTAATAGCTTGGCGGGTTGTTCGCATTTCAAAGCTGCCTGAATACGTAGCCGAATGCTGGTATGTTCTGACTGCTCAGGCGTATCGGCCATCTTGGCTCTAATAGGATTGAGGTCAACGTAAGCCATGCAGGTTAACACGGCGGCTTCATCGAGTAAGGCTTGTGACTTAAATCTTCCCTCCCAGAATCGGCCGGTACAGTTATCTTCCTGATTGGCTTGACGCGCTATCGGTTCATTAAGACAACGCATGAACCAACTGATGTCACATAACCTGCTGCGATAAATCGCAATAGTATGCTTCAGCCTGGGCACATCATACGCTTCAATCAGCTCACCTTGGGTGAATTTGCGGGTTAACGCATCACCTTTGAACAGCTTATGCCATTGCT
>NZ_JBICJO010000017.1:0-46535 GCF_043103185.1 Shewanella sp. YQ_9 | reverse complement strand
TGGTTGATTCCGAAGAATCGACTCAATGAATTCTGTTCGTATGAACACTCTTCATCGAGTTAAATCGTTTTGTCGATTTCTCAATGCCTGTGAGTGTCCACACAGATTTGCTTGTTTATCTTGTTAAAGAGCAATCCCTTAGGCGCTGTGGCCATCGGGTCAGGGCTGCGTATTCTACGCTTTCCTGCTGCGGCGTCAAGAGGTAATTACCATCTTTTTTCGCCTGTCGTTGAAAGGACTCGAGAGCCGTTTTTCTTCGACCCTGTCACGTCTTTTGCGTTGCCGCTGTGCCGTGTCAGTGGGAGCGCATTATAGGGAGCCAAAACTTTTGTGCAAGGGCTTTTTATAAGAAAAAAGATCGCTTGCCGATCTTTTAGGCAAAAACGATCTTTTTCTGCAATTATGGCTATTTTACGCCCTAATTTACTCAGTTTGCGGCCGACTTGGGTGCATTTTCCTGTTCAATAAAACCTTTGAGTAAGGCTATCGCCTTTGGGTCACCCCAGTCGACGAAACTACGGACAAAGGCAATCAGCTCCCCTTTACCATTAAGAATAAAGGTCGCCGGGATAGTATCGAGTGGGAATATCTGCCCCAACTGCATTTGTGGGTCGTAGTAACTGCGGAAATTTGCCATCCCCAGGGATTGTAGAAAACTGGCAACTTGCTCCTGGCCGCCCTGATCGATGGAAATCGGCAGCAGGACAAACTCTTTATCACTGAACTGCCCTTCAAGCCGTTCCAGAGCAGGCAACTCCCTGACACAAGGAGGACACCAAGTAGCCCAGATGTTGACCAACACCACTTTTCCCTTGTGTTGGCTGAAATCCAATTGGCTACCGGTCTTATCCTGGAAGGGAACCACTTCCAGAGGGAAGCTGTGGGGTAGCACATTGATTTTGTCGACACTGGATTGGATCTGATTGTGATCCTTCGGCTGCATACCGGGATAAGCCTGCGCCCCCAGAGACAGGGACGCCAGCAAGAGTAATGAGTATCTGAGTTTGCTCATTACTTGTCTCGCTTCAATAGCTCATCCAACTGGCGTTGTTCTTCGGCAGACAGTTCGAGCGCTTTACCACCGGTAGTACGCTGTTTGCGGATGAAAATAAAGCCAATCAAACCACCGAACAACAGCAACGCCACAGGGCCCAGCCAAAGGACGTAGGTCTTGGTCTCAAGCCTTGGCTTATAGAGAACGAATTCGCCGTAGCGACTGGTCATGAACTGGACGATTTCATCATCAGCCTTGCCCTCTTCCACCATCTTGTACACTTCAAGACGCAGATCGCGGGCAACCGGTGAGTTGGAATCGATCAGGTTTTGATTCTGACACTGGGGGCAACGCAGCTCATGAGCCAGCGACAATGCCCGCTTCTGCTTATCAGGAGAACTGAACTCGAAGGTATCCACCGGCGTTGCCGCCACCTGAGCGGCATAACCGAGCAGGAGCGCCGCAACAGCAAAGGTTTTCAGCAACAACTTTCTCATGACGCTTTATCCTTAGCGGCCTCGGCCTGCAACTGTTGGATCATGGGATACAAGGTTTCTTTCCAAACCCGCATATCTACCGGCCCGGCATAGCGATAACGAATGACACCGTTGTGATCCACGATGAAACTCTCCGGCGCACCATATACCCCGAGATCCAGACCGAGACGACCGTCCTTGTCATAGATATTCAACGTGTAGGGGTCGCCTTGGCGAGAGAGTTCTCTTACCGCCAGCGCCCGCTCGTCACGGTAGTTGATGCCATAGATGGGCACCAAGTTTTGTCGAGCCAACTGCATCAGGTAGGGATGTTCATACTTACAGGATGGGCACCAAGTCGCCCATACGTTCAGCATAGATACCTTACCTTTAAGATCTTCGTTGGTGATCATCTCTCCCGGCGTTTCCAGTTTCTCCAGCTGGAAGGCAGGCACAGGCTTACCTTCCAACGCAGAATCCAACTGCTGCGGATTCAAGAACAGTCCCTTGTAAAGGAAGATCCCCATCAAAAGAAACAATATCAGTGGAATAAAAAGTATTAGCTTCTTCATCTTCTTCTTACCTGTTTCAGGCTGTTGCCAGTTTGGCTTTCTTGGCTGCAGCCGCTTCTTCAGCGCGGGCCTTGGCACGATAGCGCTTATCTGAAGCCGCAAAGAAACCACCAACCATCATAAAGATACCGCCAAACCACAACCAACGAACAAAAGGTTTGTAGTTCAGTCGCACTGCAAACTCAGTACGGCTTACAGGGTCGCCCATAGTGACATAGAGATCCCGGAACAGCCCCCAGTCGATACCGGCCTCTGTCATATCCATGGTGCGAACATTGTATTGACGACGATCCGGCTGCAACAGAGCAATCTTTTCGCCATCTTTCAGTATTTCAACCTGCCCTTGCTGTGCCGTGTAGTTAGGGCCAACAACGTTACGGGTTTCCAGATACTTAAAGGTGTAACCGGCCAACTCATGGCTGACGCCTGGGCCCATGCGCACACTCTTCTCAATAGAGTAGTTGGACACCATGGTGGCCCCCACTACAGAGACAGCAATACCCAGGTGGGCGATGATCATCCCCAGTTCACTGCGGCCCATACGCGCCAAACTGACACTGCCGTCTTTCGCTTTAATCACGTTGTAACCGGCACGCAGAGTCGCCAGCACAATCCAGACAGCCGCACCTATACCCAGTGCAACCCAGATGTTGAACTCACCACCGGCAATAAATGGCGCTATCACGCCCAGTACAGCTGAAATGATCGCAGGCAACAACAGCTGGCGCTTGAGCTCACCCTGCTTGGATTTTTTCCAGCGAATGATGGGGCCAATCCCCATAAAGCCGAACAGTACCAGCACGATGGGAACAAATACTGCATTGAAGTATGGTGGGCCAACGGAAATCTTACCCATGCCCAAAGCATCGATCAGCAGCGGGTAAAGGGTACCAAGCAATACGGTACCTGCCGCTACGGTCAGCAATACGTTACAGACCAGCAGCATGGTTTCTTTGGATTTCAGCTCGAAACGGGCAGGGCTGCTCATTTCACTGGCACGGAAAGCAAACAGTGTCAGCGAACCGCCTATGGCCAAGCCAAGCAGCAGTAGAATGAACATACCCCGGCTTGGGTCTGCCGCAAAGGAGTGCACTGAGGTCAGCACACCAGAACGAACGATAAAGGTACCCAATAAGCTCAGGGAGAAGGCAAAGATAGACAAGAGTACTGTCCAGTTACGGAAGGCACCGCGTTTCTCTGTCACTATCAAGGAGTGAACCAGCGCTGTACCGACCAGCCATGGCATAAAGGATGCGTTTTCAACCGGATCCCAGAACCACCAACCACCCCAGCCGAGCTCGTAATATGCCCACCAGGAGCCCAGTGCGATACCACCTGTTAGGAAAATCCAGGCGGCCAGAGTCCAAGGGCGGCTCCAACGAGCCCAGGCAGAATCGAGTCGACCGCTCATCAGTGCGGCGATGGCGAAAGCAAAGCTGACAGAGAAACCCACATAACCCAGATACAGCATAGGCGGGTGGAAGATCAGACCCACATCCTGCAGCATGGGATTAAGGTCGCGCCCTTCCGCCGGGATCGGGAATAAACGTTCGAATGGACTGGAAGTGAGTAGCATGAACAGGGTAAAGCCTATGGTGATCATCGCCAACACGGCCAATACCCGAGCGGTGAACACCTCTTCCAACCCCTTACTGAAGAAGGCTACAGCTGCAGCCCATACAGAAAGTGAGAAGACCCAGAACAACAGCGAACCTTCATGACCACCCCAAACTGCTGCAATCTTAAAGAAGATAGGCAATTGAGAATTGGAATGATGGGCCACATAGGCGACTGAGAAGTCATCGGTTGCGAAGCTGTAACCCAGCGCGATTACCGATAAAAAGATGAATAAAAACATACCGTAACTCAGAGGCCAGGCATAGCGCACTAAGTATTGGTCTTTGCGGGCAACACCGATCAGGGGGACGGTCATCAGCAGTACAGCGAACGCCATCCCTATGATCAATGAGAAATGTCCAAGTTCTGGGATCATGGGTTTTCCTCAGTTTCCAGGTCAATGTCTGCCAAGCTTCTTATTCTGGGCAGACGCACAACTACGGGGCACACACCATTACCTTATTAACTTAATCACGGCTTAAAAGCCGTAACGGTTAACAGGTATATATTACGAATTTTTGCTCATTTTAGTATTTGCTTTTGTTCCTGTCTGCCACTTTCCACCAATTATGGGTCGCGGCTCTCATTCTCCGAGAGGCCAATATCGGTAGGGAAAAGGCGGCAAGACTCAAGGCTGTGACAGGCGTTAACTAGAGAAGTTTCATTGAATTTTTTGCTGAAATTTGGAACTGTGAACCAGTGCCCAACTATGACCATTAACCCAGATGGGGGGCTTATATTACTGTTCAATGAATCATCTTTCCGTATAATCTTGCAGTCAGGCCGTGCGGTAACCCCGCTTTGTCACAAACCAACGTGAAATAAACATAATGACCACTTTTTGGATTTTTATTGCGATTGTTGTGTTAGTCAGCCTGGGGCTGATCTGGCTTCCTCACTTCCGGCAACAGAAGCTGCTCAAGGCTGAAGAGTCCGGTGTCCGCAAACAGACCAACCTGGAACTGTTTAATGAACGTCTAGCCATTCTGGAGAAGGAACACCAGGAAGAACTGCTGGATCAAGACGAATTTGAATCCCTGAAAAAAGAACTGGAAGTCAGCTTACTGCAGGACATCAAACAAGGAGCCGACGAATCACTCGACTCTCAGGCTAAGCCTAAAGGGCTACTCTGGCCAAGTCTGATGTCGGTTGTATTACTGGTTGTTGCCGGCTACTCCTATCAGCAGTTGGGTGCCTATCAAAATATCGATTCGCCTCAACCAGAGAATCCCCATGCCGGTATGAGCACTGAGCAGATCATGATGCAGCGAGTGCAGATGATGGAGTCAGCTGTGCAACAGGAGCCTGAAAACAGCCAGGCTTGGTTCAGCCTGGGTCACGCCTATATCTCTGCCGGACAATATGATCAGGCAGTCGCGGCCTTCGATAAAGTGATCGAACTTGTGGGTGTACATGCCGAGCTGCTGGGTCCTAAAGCCACCGCCCTCTACTATAAGGCTGGCCAGCAGATGATCCCTGTGGTTCAGTCGCTGATCGATCAGGCACTGAAGCTGGATCCACAAGACCCTTCCACTTTACTGCTGGTTGGTATGGATGCTTTCTTTACCGCAGACTACAACAAGGCCATCGGCGCTTGGCAGACTATTCTCGACAGCGATAGAGCCGACGTGGATCGTGCCGCACTGATCAATGCCATTGACAGCGCCAAGATGCGTATGCAGGCAGAAGGTGGTGCCACCATGCCGAATGACGAAGCCCATAAAGGCCTGAAGGCAGCCACAGCCAAGACAGTGACACTGAATGTTTCTATCGCTCCTGAACTGGCAGCCAAGGTCAGCAATACTGATATGCTGTTCATCTTTGCCAGAGCGACGGAAGGCCCCAAAGTTCCACTGGCGGCCACCAAGGTGAGTGCCAAGTCATTACCTGTGACTGTGACTCTGGATGACTCTACCAACATGGGCGGCAACGTCAAACTCAGTGATGCAACCGACGTTGAAGTGATTGCGGTATTGTCCAAGCATGGCAGCGTTAAGCCTCAGCCTGGCGATCTGCAAGGTAAGCTGGCCAGCATTAAAGTTGGTGCCAGCGGCGAACTGGTGCTGGATACCGAAGTCCAGTAATCCTTGGTAAACAGACATAAAAAAACCGGCTGATGCCGGTTTTTTTATGATGATACCTGATTACTTGGACATGAACTCGATAGCGTTCTTGTAATCTTCATCAGTACAATCTGTGCACATGCCACCAGGAGGCATAGCGTTCAAACCAGACTTAACGCTGTTAAGCAGGGTGTCGATACCTTTGGCCAGGCGAGGCTCCCAAGCAGCAGCATCGTGTGCTTTAGGTGCACCGGCAACACCCATGCTATGGCAGACTTGGCAGGCTTTATTGAAAACGGCCTCACCTTCTTGGGCTGACACGTTCGCAGACATAGTCAATGCAGCTACTGCGGTCATTGCTAACAGTTTTTTCATGTTCAATGTTCCTAATGCAAATACTTACAAAGCTCAACGCTGCCCTTGGTTAAAGTAGGCAGACTCATTTTAGCTCGCTAAGAGTACAACAAACTTCAACAAATCTCATCTTTTTGTGATTAAAATCGCAGCTTGTCCTGTAAATAAGGACAAAGGTCGCGAATTCATTAATATATTAGTAACAGATTAAAAAGTTCCCAAAAATTCACTTTTATTGGAAGCATATCAAATTGCTGAAACTTAGTGCGATGCAGTGGTAAACCCCAGCCAGAGCATGTGTTAGTATCTCTTGTGTTTCCTTACCGCTTGTTATAGAGGGCTCAGTGGCAGAACCAAAACCTACATCACTGCTGTCGGCAAGCAGCCTCACTTGTATTCGTGAAGAGCGGATACTGTTCGATGAACTCAGCTTCGATATCAACCCTGGCGATATAGTCCAAATTGAAGGTCCCAACGGCGCCGGTAAAACCAGCCTGCTGCGGATCCTCGCAGGTCTGTCGCGCCCATACGGGGGGGAAGTCCTGTTTCAGGGAGAAGCTATCACTCGTTGCCGCGATGAGTTCAATGAAAACCTGCTTTATCTGGGCCATCTCGCCGGCGTGAAAAGTGAACTCACCGCCGAGGAAAACCTTAACTTCAATTTAAGAATCAGTGGGTATGATGACTTTGATGCACGGGAAATCCTTGCCAAAGTCAACCTGACCGGGTTTGAAGAAGCGCTTGCAGGCCACCTTTCTGCTGGCCAACACAGACGAACCGCACTCGCCAGGCTCTGGCATACCGCCTGTAAAATCTGGATTCTGGATGAGCCCTTTACCGCGATCGACAAGAAAGGGGTCGCTGAATTGGAGCAACTCTATATTCGCCATGCCGATGCCGGTGGTTGCGTCATTCTGACGACCCACCAGGATATGGGCATCATTACAGATGAAAGGTTGCGGAAAATCCGCTTGGATTATCGCTTCGTATAAGGCTTAGCAGAGATGAACAGAGGCATTAGTTTTACCAAGGCATTTTTCACCCTGCTGAAACGGGATCTACAGATTGCCGTGCGTCATCGTGGTGATATTTTTAACCCACTGCTGTTTTTTATCATAGTGGTTACCCTGTTTCCGCTGGGTATAGGTCCTGAGCCACAGGTGTTGACCCGGATTGCTCCCGGGATTATCTGGGTTGCGGCCTTGCTGGCAGCCATGTTGTCACTGGAGCGGCTGTTCAAGGCAGACTTCAGTGACGGAAGTCTGGAGCAGATGTTGCTTAGCCCGCAGCCACTGGCGCTGTTGGTACTGGCCAAAGTGTTTGCTCACTGGTTACTGACTGGCGTACCTTTAATTATAATTGCACCGCTGTTGGCTGTGCTGCTGCATCTGGACGACAACAGTTACGGCGCCTTGATAGCCACCTTGATGCTGGGGACACCTGTATTGAGTCTGCTTGGCGCCATAGGTGTTGCTCTTACAGTGGGCTTACGCAAAGGCGGCGTGCTGCTTAGCTTGCTGATTTTGCCACTGTATATACCAGTGTTGATCTTTGCGACCGGCGCGATCGACTTTGCAGCATCCAAACAACCCTATGATGGTCAGCTGGCGATTCTAGGCGCCATGCTGGTCGGTTCTTTAGTCTTGGCACCTTTTGCTATTGGTGCCTCATTGCGAGTGAGTACTAACTGAAATGTGGAAATGGTTACATCCCTACGCCGACCCTCAAAGGGCGTATCAACTGTCAGGAAAACTACTGCCTTGGTTTGCACTGCTTGCCCTGGCACTTATCGCAACCGGAACCGTGTGGGGTTTGGCATTTGCTCCCACAGATTACCAACAAGGTGACAGCTACCGTATTATCTTTATCCACGTACCAGCGGCATCCATGTCGATGGCTGCTTACATGGGTATGGCAACCGCAGCCTTCATAGGCCTGGTGTGGCAGATCAAGCTGGCCGATTGGGCCGCCGCTTCTATCGCACCAATTGGTGCCGTGGTCACCTTTATCGCTCTGTTCACTGGTGCCACCTGGGGTAAACCCATGTGGGGCACTTGGTGGGTTTGGGATGCACGCCTGACCTCTGAACTTGTGCTGTTGTTCCTGTATCTAGGGGTTATCTCTCTTTATGCCTCATTCGAAGACAAGGTTCTGGCCGCCAGAGCCGCCGGCATTCTGGCCATAGTTGGAGTGATCAATATCCCTATCATTAAGTATTCGGTTGAATGGTGGAACTCACTGCACCAGCCATCCACTATCCGAATCACCGAAAAGTCGACCATGTCTACCGACATGCTCTACCCTTTATTGATCAACATATTTGGGTTTGGTTTGATGATAGGTGCCATCACTCTAGTGCGTTTCCGTGCCGAAATTCTGGCCCGTAACGGAATGCGCCCTTGGGTTAGGGAACTGGCCAAGGCCGAAGGAGTCAAATAATGCAGTTTCAATCTTTAGCAGAGTTTTTCAACATGGGCGGCTATGCCTTCTATGTGTGGTTGGCCTACGGTGTCACTTTCGTGTCCCTTAGCCTGCTTATCCTGGTCAGTTCGATGAAGAAGCGTCGGGTACTGCAGGAAATAGCATCCAAAGTGCAACGTGAGGAACGCCTCGCTCAAAACCGGAGTAACAGATCGTGAACCCAAGACGCAAAAAGAGACTGGTATTGGCTGTAGCCTTGATTGCAGGTGTTGCTGCCGTGGCTTCCTTGCTGTTATATGCCCTCAACTCCAACCTTAACCTCTTCTATACTCCCACCGAGATAGTCAATGGTAAAAAGGATACTGGCATCAAGCCGGAAGTGGGCCAGCGGATCCGCGTGGGCGGCATGGTTACTGTAGGCTCTATGGTGCGTGACCCTGAAAGCCTGCATGTTGAGTTTGCCGTACATGATGCCGCCGGCGGCGAAATCATTGTGACTTATGATGACCTCTTGCCTGACCTCTTCCGTGAAGGCCAGGGTATCGTCGCTCAGGGCGTATTGATTGAAGGTGGTAAGTTAGAAGCCTCTGAAGTGCTGGCCAAGCATGATGAAAACTATATGCCACCTGAAGTTGCCGAAGCCATGGGCCAGACCCATGAAAAGCTTGAGTACAACACGCAACAGGTCGGCGGCGCCAAGTAAATGCCCATAGATAAAAAAGCCTCTTCGGAGGCTTTTTTATTACTTGCAGAGTCTGAAATTTCTGCCACGCTAAAATTCTATAGACTGGATACAAGGACTTAGCATGCGCGCATTGGTTTTTCTGGGGTTACTGCTTTCACTGCCAACCGGTGCCGCCAATCTCTTGCTGATTGAGTCCTACCATGCTGAATATCCCTGGGATCAAAGTTATAAAGCCGGCATAAGAGCTATCCTCGGTGATAAGCACCAATTTCACACCTTCGCTCTCGATACCAAGCGACTACCCAAAGCGCAATTTAAAATCCAGGCCGATAGTGCTTGGCAAAGATACCTGGAACTTAAACCCGATTTGGTATTTCTCGCCGATGACAATGCCTTGATGCTGCTACATGAGCGCTTCAGCCAAACCCAGACTCCTGTGGTTTATCTAGGGATCAACGGCAATCCTCGTGACTACGGAATAAAGCATACAGGTAACATTACCGGTGTGCTGGAGCGCCCCCTGTTCAAACGTTCCCTCTTGATGGCACAGGCCATGCTGCCAACTCAACCACCACACAAGTTTTTGTTACTGTTTGACTCAGGCTATACCTCGGATACAGCGGTAGCCTCCATCAAAAAGCTCAACCAAAATTTGATGATAGGCAACAACCAAATCGATATAGAACAACATCAGAAGTTCAGCAGTTGGCAGTCGTCTGTTTCGAGTGCCAGAGAACGTGGCTATGACGCCGTGTTTGTGGCCCTGTATCAAACGCTGCAAGACGATAAGCAACAAACGGTAGATGAGCTGCAGGTAGCGCGTTGGACCCACGACAACGCCACTGTGCCTCATTTTGGTTTTTGGCATTTCAGTGTCGGCCCTGAGGGCAATATTGGGGGCTATATTCTGGATGGCAACAAACATGGACGCATAGCGGGTACCATAGCGAAACAGATCCTGGCGGGCAAAATGCCGGCAGAGATATTCCCCAAGATGGATACCAGTGGTGCTTATCTATTCAGTGAGAGTGGTTTAAAGCGATGGCAACTGAGTTTGCCGGAAAGGGTCAGGGAGCAGGCCGAACTCGTGGATTGACCTTCGGCGACGAACAAATAAAAAGCCCCGCGGTTAGCGGGGCTTTTTCAGAACTTACCTGAGATTACTCAGCAGCAGCTTCAACTTCTACAGCTTCAGCAGCTTCTGGGCGACCAACCAGCTCGATGTAAGCCATAGGGGCTTTATCACCGGCACGCAGACCGCACTTCAGGATACGGGTGTAACCACCAGGACGTTCCTGATAGCGTGGACCCAGTTCGTTAAACAGTTTACCTACGACTTCTTGGTCGCGAGTACGAGCAAACGCCAGACGACGGTTTGCTACGCTGTCACTTTTAGCAAGTGTTATCAGAGGCTCAACTACGCGACGCAGTTCTTTGGCCTTCACTACGGTTGTCTTGATGATTTCATGACGAACCAGTGAACTTGCCATGTTACGGAACATGGCTTGGCGGTGACTGCTGTTGCGGTTAAGTTGACGACCACTCTTACGATGGCGCATGACCTAATCCTTATAACCTAAATCTGTACAAAACCTGGGACTTACAGGTCGTCTGCCAAACTAGCCGGTGGCCAGTTTTCCAGACGCATACCTAGCGACAGTCCGCGAGATGCCAACACATCCTTGATCTCGGTAAGAGATTTCTTACCCAGGTTAGGTGTTTTGAGCAGCTCAACTTCAGTGCGTTGTACCAGATCTCCGATGTAATGAATCGCTTCGGCTTTCAAACAGTTAGCCGAACGTACAGTTAGCTCTAAATCGTCGACAGGACGCAACAGAATCGGATCGAACTCCGGTTTCTCTTCCTTCTGCTCTGGCTCGGTCACATCACGCAATTCAACGAAGGCATCCAGCTGTTCAGCCAGGATAGTCGCAGAACGACGGATAGCTTCTTCAGGATCGATAGTACCGTTAGTGGTCATATCGATGATCAGCTTGTCCAAGTCAGTACGCTGTTCCACACGAGCTGCTTCTACATTGTAGGCAATGCGAGCAACAGGTGAGAATGAAGCATCAACCAGCAAACGACCGATTGGGCGATCATCGTCTTCGGTTTGTGCACGGGCAGAAGCCGGTACATAACCACGACCACGCTCAACACGGATACGCATGCTGATGTCATTGTTACCAGTCAGATGACAGATAACATGATCCGGGTTCACGATTGTGACATCGCCGTCGTGGGTGATGTCGGCTGCGGTAACAGGGCCTGCGCCGGACTTGCTCAGAGTGAGCATAGCCTCGTCTTTACCCTCGATAATGACTGCCAGCCCTTTCAGGTTCAGCAATATTTCAAGGATATCTTCTTGTACGCCTTCCTTACTGCTGTATTCATGCAGTACGCCGTCGATCTCGACTTCGGTAACCGCGCAGCCGGGCATAGACGACAATAGGATGCGACGCAACGCGTTACCCAAAGTATGACCGAAACCACGCTCGAGTGGCTCCAGAGTCACCTTGGCACGAGTTGGGTTAACCTGCTCGATATCAACGAGACGCGGTTTAAGAAATTCTGTAACAGAACCCTGCATTGTGTCCTCTCTTGTTTGTTAGCCTTACTTAGAGTAAAGCTCGACGATCAGCTGTTCGTTAATTTCCGCAGACAAATCGCTACGTTCTGGCAGACGCTTGAAAGCACCTTCCATTTTTGCGCTGTCGACTTCAACCCATGTAGGCTTCTCGCGTTGAGCAGCCACTTCCAGAGCAGCCTTGATACGGGCTTGCTTCTGTGACTTCTCGCGAATGCTTACAACATCATTCGCAGACACTTTGAATGACGGAATGTTAACAACACGACCGTTGACCATAATTGACTTATGGCTAACCAGCTGACGTGCTTCTGCACGAGTCGCACCAAAGCCCATACGATAAACTACGTTATCCAGACGGGTTTCCAAAAGTTGCAGCAGGTTTTCACCTGTGTTGCCTTTCAGACGTGCAGCCTCTTTGTAGTAGTTACGGAATTGCTTTTCCAGCACACCGTAAATACGACGAACTTTTTGTTTCTCGCGTAACTGCAAGCCATAATCAGACAGACGTGGCTTACGAGCGCCATGCTGTCCAGGTGCTGCTTCCAGCTTACACTTCGAATCGATTGCTCTCACACCGCTTTTCAGGAAAAGGTCAGTACCTTCCCGGCGGCTGAGCTTGAGCTTGGGACCCAAGTATCTTGCCATGATCTTTCTCCAACTATCCTAACGAAACTGCCAATTACACGCGGCGTTTTTTAGGAGGACGACAACCGTTATGAGGGATCGGCGTCACATCAGTGATGTTGGTAATTTTGTAACCAACAGCGTTCAGCGCACGAATGGCTGACTCACGACCTGGACCTGGACCCTTCACGAAAACTTCAAGGTTTTTAACACCATAATCCTGAGCGGCAGTGCCTGCGCGCTCAGCTGCCACCTGCGCAGCAAATGGAGTAGATTTACGTGAACCACGGAAACCTGAACCACCTGCAGTCGCCCATGACAGAGCGTTACCTTGACGATCTGTGATAGTAACAATTGTATTGTTGAAAGACGCATGGATATGAGCCATGCCATCAGCAACCTGTTTACGTACGCGCTTACGCGGAGAACGTGACGGAACTTTAGCCATTGTCTACCTTCCCGTTACTTCTTGATTGGTTTACGTGGACCTTTGCGAGTACGCGCATTGGTCTTAGTACGTTGCCCACGGAGAGGCAGGCTACGGCGATGGCGGAGGCCACGATAACAACCAAGGTCCATAAGACGCTTGATGTTCATTGAAACCTCACGGCGTAAGTCACCTTCTACTGAGTATTTGGCAACTTCTTCGCGTAGAGTATCGATTTGAGCTTCGCTCAATTCCTTGATCTTAGCGTCTTCGGCAATGGCTGTAGCCGCGCAGATAGCTTTAGCGCGAGTACGACCGATACCGTAGATAGCAGTCAGTGCAATGACTGTGTGCTTTTGATCAGGAATGTTAATGCCAGCGATACGGGCCACTATGCACTCCTTAAGTTAAAGGCCATCTGTGAAAAGCCCGAAAGGATACTCGACAGATGACTAGTTTGCAAACAATATTTTTGGCCAGCCCAGTTAAGAGCTGGCCAAGATTTTTCAGCCTTGACGCTGTTTGTGTTTTGGTTCAACACAGATAACGCGTACAACGCCACTACGCTTGACGATCTTGCAGTTACGGCAGATCTTCTTCACGGAAGCTCGAACTTTCATTTCATCACTCCGTAAAGCTATCTTATCGACCAAAGCGATCGAGATTCGCTTTGTTCACCAGATTAGCTTTCTTCATCACAGACTCATATTGATGAGACATCATATGGGTCTGAACCTGAGCCATGAAGTCCATGATCACAACTACCATAATCAGTAGTGAAGTACCGCCAAAATAGAACTGTACTTTCCATGCGATTAACATGAACTCCGGAATTAAACAGATAAAGGTAATATACAACGCGCCTGCCAGAGTCAAACGGGTCATCACTTTATCAATGTAACGCGAAGTCTGTTCGCCGGGACGGATCCCGGGAATAAACGCACCACTCTTCTTCAGGTTATCTGCTGTCTCGCGTGGATTAAATACCAACGCGGTATAGAAGAAACAGAAGAAAATAATTGCTGCTGCATACAACAGAGAGTACAGCGGCTGTCCAGGAGAAACTGCGAGAGAAACCTCAGACAGCCATTCCATAGACGGATTCTTACCAAACCACTGAGCCAGTGTGCCTGGGAACAGAATAATGCTGGACGCAAAAATTGGCGGGATTACGCCGGCCATATTAACCTTCAGCGGCAGGTGGGTTGACTGCGCGGCAAACACCTTACGGCCTTGCTGACGCTTGGCATAGTTAACGACGATACGACGCTGACCACGCTCCACAAATACCACGAAATAGGTTACGGCAAACACAATCACCGCAATCAACAACAATACCAGTACGTTCAAGTCGCCTTGACGCGCTTGCTCGGCCGTTTGACCGATAGCAGAAGGCAGACCGGCTACGATACCTGCGAAAATCAGGATCGAAATACCGTTACCTATACCACGCTCGGTAATTTGCTCGCCAAGCCACATCAGGAACATGGTTCCGGTGACTAAACTGACGACTGCAACAAAATAGAACTCAAAACCAGGATCGACCACCAGGCCGTTCACCAGATTTGGCAATCCTGTTGCAATACCGATCGACTGGAATGTACCCAACACCAGCGTACCCCATCTTGTATACTGGCTGATTTTCTTGCGTCCTGACTCACCTTCCTTCTTCAGTTCAGCGAGTGCGGGATGCACAACAGTCAGCAACTGCATGATGATCGAGGCCGAAATATACGGCATGATCCCCAATGCAAAAATAGAGGCGCGCTCAAGGGCACCACCCGAGAACATATTGAACATGCCCAGGATGGTGCTCTTTTGCTGAGCAAAGAGCTCTGCCAATACAGCAGCGTCAATACCAGGAATTGGCACAAATGAACCGGCACGAAACACGATAATTGCGCCAATCACGAACAGGAGGCGAGCTTTCAACTCAGAAAGTCCACCTTTCGCGCTTTTTAAATCAAGTCCTGGTTTTGCCATCGACCTATTATTCCTCGATATTCTCGATCTTACCGCCGGCAGCTTCGATAACTGCGCGTGCACCTTTGGTTACCTTCAGACCTTTTACGGTCACTGGGCGCTCAATGGTACCTGAAAGAACGATTTTCGCAAACTGGATGTTGCGAGTTATTACGTTCGCATCTTTCAGTGCGTTCAGGTCGATAACGTCACCAGTAACTTTTGCCAGTTCGCTCAAGCGAACTTCAGCAGTTACCATAGCGATACGCGAGGTAAAGCCGAACTTAGGCAGACGGATCTTAAGTGGCATTTGACCACCCTCGAAGCCAGGGCGTACACCGCCACCGCTACGAGATTTTTGACCCTTGTGACCGCGACCAGCGGTCTTACCCAAGCCAGAACCAATACCACGGCCTACACGCTTAGGTGCAGACTTAGCGCCTGCTGCTGGAGATAAAGTATTCAGACGCATTGATTAGTCCTCCACCTTTACCATGTAGTAGACCTTATTGATCATACCGCGAACAGCAGGAGTATCTTCCAGCTCAACGGTGTGACCAATACGACGCAGACCAAGACCAGTCAGAGTGGCCTTGTGCTTAGGCAGACGGCCGATAGCACTTTTGGTCTGGGTTACTTTGATAGTTTTAGTAGCCATGGTGCATTACCCCCGAATTTCATCAACATTCAGGCCACGCTTGGCTGCAATCTGCGCTGGTGACTTCATGTGTACCAGAGCGTCAACAGTTGCACGAACGATGTTGATCGGGTTAGTAGAACCGTATGCTTTCGACAGAACGTTGTGAACGCCTGCTACTTCCAATACGGCACGCATTGCGCCACCGGCGATAATACCGGTACCCTCTGAAGCAGGTTGCATGTAAACGCGTGAACCAGAGTGGCGACCCTTCACTGGATGGTGCAGAGTGCCTTCGTTCAGGTTTACAGTAACCATGTTGCGACGGGCTTTTTCCATTGCTTTTTGAATAGCAGCTGGAACTTCACGCGCTTTACCATAGCCGTAGCCGATCTTACCGTTACCATCACCCACTACAGTCAGAGCGGTGAAGCTAAAGATACGACCACCTTTAACTACTTTAGAAACACGATTAACTGCAATCAGCTTTTCTTGCAGATCGTCTTTTTGCTGAGCTTCTAATTTAGCCATTGTTTTACCCCTTAGAACTGGAGGCCAGCTTCACGAGCGGCTTCTGCAAGAGCAGCAACACGACCGTGATACTTGAACCCAGAACGATCGAAAGCAACAACAGTTACGCCTTTTTCGATCGCGCGCTCAGCAATAGCTTTACCTACTGCTTTGGCCGCATCTACGTTACCGGTGTACTTCAGTTGTTCCTTTACTGCTTTCTCGGCAGTAGAGGCAACAGCCAACACCTGAGCTTCAGGGTTGATTACCTGAGCGTAAATGTGACGCGGTGTACGATGTACAACCAGACGGTTGACGCCCAGCTCTTGGATCTTCTTGCGAGCGCGAGTCGCGCGGCGCAAGCGAGATGTTTTCTTATCCATATCGCGTTACCTACTTCTTCTTAGCCTCTTTACGGCGTACTTGTTCGTCATCATAGCGAACACCCTTGCCCTTATAAGGCTCTGGTGGACGATAGCCACGAATTTCAGCCGCAACCTGACCAACCAGCTCTTTATCGATACTTTTCAGTACGATGTCTGTTTGGCTTGGGCATTCAGCTGTAACGCCTGCTGGCAATTGATGAACCAGAGGGTGAGAGAAACCTAAGGTCAGGTCAAGAGCGCTGCCGCTAACTTTGGCACGGTAACCCACACCAACCAGCTTCAGCTTCTTTTCGAAACCCTGAGAAACACCAACAACCATGTTGTTGATCAGTGCACGAGCAGTACCAGCCTGTGCCCAAGCGTTAGCAACGCCTTCGACAGGAGAGAACTTGATTTCTGCACCTTCAACAACAACGTTAACTGCGCTGTTGATTACTCGAGTCAGACTACCTTTACCGCCTTTAACGGTAATAGTTTGGTCGTTTAAAGTCACCTCTACGCCGGCTGGAATAGATACTGGTGCTTTTGCTACACGAGACATTCCTAGCTCCTTACGCTACGTAGCAGATAACCTCACCACCCATGCCTGCAAGGCGGGCGGCACGATCAGTCATCAGGCCTTTAGAAGTGGACACAATTGCGACACCCAGTCCGCCCATAACCTTTGGCAGCTCGTCTTTACCTTTGTAAATACGAAGACCAGGACGGCTTACGCGCTGGATAGTCTCAACAACAGGTTGGCCCTGGAAATACTTCAGAGTGATTTCCAGTTCAGGCTTAGCGCCTTCTTCTGCTACGGCGTAGTCAGTGATGTAACCTTCATCTTTCAGCAGCTTTGCGATAGCAACTTTCAGTTTGGCAGAAGGCATCTTCACAGATACTTTGTTAGCAGCTTGGCCGTTACGAATACGGGTCAACATATCCGCAATAGGATCTTGCATGCTCATATTAGCTTACTCCGTGACAAGTGCTTACCAGCTGGCCTTACGCAGACCAGGAACTTCACCACGCATGGTTGCTTCACGCAGCTTGATACGGCTCAGGCCGAATTTGCGCAGGAAACCATGAGGGCGGCCAGTTTGATTACAGCGATTGCGTTGACGCGATGCGCTTGAATCACGTGGTAGAGCTTGCAGCTTAAGAACCGCATCCCAACGAGCTTCGTCAGAAGACTCAGGGCTGCTGATGATAGCCTTAAGAGCTGCACGCTTTTCAGCATACTTGGCCACGAGCTTTGCACGTTTTGCTTCACGTGCCTTCATTGACAGTTTTGCCATTTCGCTACCCCTTATTTCTTGAATGGGAAGTTGAAAGCATCAAGCAAAGCGCGACCTTCTTCGTCAGTATTCGCAGAGGTAGTGATAACAATATCCATACCACGAATCTTATCGACTTTATCGTAGTCGATTTCTGGGAAGATGATCTGCTCGCGCACGCCCATCGCGTAGTTACCACGGCCGTCGAACGACTTAGCGCTCAGACCACGGAAGTCACGGATACGAGGGATTGCGATGTCAACTAAACGCTCAAAGAATTCCCACATACGCTCACCGCGCAGGGTCACTTTACAGCCAATAGGGTAGCCTTCACGGATTTTAAAACCAGCAACTGACTTACGAGCTACAGTCACAACTGGTTTTTGGCCGGCAATAGCAGTCATATCACGGACAGCATTTTCCATGATTTTCTTGTCAGCTACGGCTTCGCCAACACCCATGTTCAGGGTGATTTTCTCAATCCGAGGGACTTGCATGACACTGGTATAACCGAACTTTTTAGTCAGTTCAGCAACAACAGTCTCTTTGTATCTATCATGCAGTTTCGCCATCGTTTACTCCAGTTACTTAACGAGTTCACTGTT
Source organism: Shewanella sp. YQ_9 (assembly GCF_043103185.1). Classification (NCBI taxonomy): domain Bacteria; kingdom Pseudomonadati; phylum Pseudomonadota; class Gammaproteobacteria; order Alteromonadales; family Shewanellaceae; genus Shewanella; species Shewanella sp. YQ_9. The sequence continues at coordinate 28,356 of NZ_JBICJO010000017.1, read as the reverse complement.
CGATTTGAAGAAACGGACTTTCTTACCGTCTTCGAATCGGAAACCAACACGATCCGCCTTGCCAGTGACAGGGTTAAAGATCGCAACATTAGATGCTTGAATCGGTGCTTCTTTCTCAACGATACCACCAGTCACACCCAGTTGTGGGTTAGGCTTCTGGTGCTTCTTAACGAGATTGATGCCTTCAACAATTAACTTACCGGTAGTAAGTACACGAGTAACCTTACCGCGCTTACCCTTATCCTTACCGGCCAGTACAATTACTTCGTCTTCACGACGGATTTTTGCTGCCATTTTGAAGCTCCTTACAGTACTTCTGGTGCCAGCGACACAATTTTCATGAATTGCTCAGTACGCAGTTCACGTGTCACAGGTCCAAAGATACGAGTACCAATCGGGGCAAGGTTTGCGTTAAGCAATACCGCTGCATTCCGATCGAAGCGAATGACAGAACCGTCTGGACGACGTACGCCTTTCTTAGTACGGACTACCACCGCGTTATACACATCACCTTTCTTCGCTTTAGCGCGAGGAATGGCTTCTTTAACAGAAACCTTGATGATGTCGCCGATACCGGCATAACGACGATGAGAGCCACCCAAGACCTTAATACACTGAACTCTGCGCGCGCCGCTGTTACATGCGACATCGAGAGTCGATTGCATTTGGATCATTTTAAGTGCTCCGCTATCGTTACTACACAATCCCCACCATGGGGCTAAATAAACACCACTTTTGCCGTTCAAATCGGTCAAAAATGGCGCGCAAGTATAACACCATAAATAGAGGATGGATAGTATTAAAAAACAAACGGCCCCGAAAAGGAGCCGTTTACCAGTTAACCTAATTAAAAATTAGGCCTTGCTTACTACTTCAACCAGGGTCCATGACTTGGTCTTGGACAGAGGGCGACATTCGCGAATAGACACGAAATCACCTTCTTTACACTGGTTTTGTTCGTCATGTGCATGGATCTTAGTAGTACGTTTGATGTACTTACCGTAGATTGGGTGCTTAACTTGACGCTCAACAGCTACAGTGATGGACTTGTCCATCTTGTCGCTGATGACTTTACCCTGCAAAGTACGGATTTTCTCAGACATTATGCACCTGCCTTAGAAGTAATAATGGTCTTAACGCGCGCAATGTTACGGCGCACTTGTTTCAGCTGGTGAGTTTGTGCCAGCTGACCAGTGGCGTGTTGCATACGCAGGTTAAACTGCTCACGCAGCAGACCAAGCAGTTCAGCGTTCAATTCCTCAACGCTCTTTTCTCTCAGTTCGCTCGCTTTCATTACATCACCGTCTTAGTTACGAAGGTAGTCTTGATAGGCAGTTTAGCAGCGGCCAGTGCGAAAGCTTCGCGGGCCAGCTCTTCTGAAACGCCATTCATTTCATAGAGTACCTTACCTGGTTGAATCTGACATACCCAGTATTCAACGTTACCTTTACCTTTACCCATACGCACTTCAAGAGGCTTAGAGGTAATTGGCTTGTCAGGGAAAACCCGGATCCAGATTTTTCCTTGACGCTTAACGTGACGTGTCATTGCACGACGGGCAGATTCGATCTGACGTGCAGTCAAACGGCCGCGGCCAACTGCTTTCAGACCAAATGTACCGAAGCTAACTTCAGTACCGTTCGCCAGACCGCGGTTGCGGCCTTTGAACATTTTGCGAAACTTCATACGTTTAGGTTGCAGCATTGCCGGCTCTCCTATTTACCACGAGGCTTGCGCTTAGGTTGCTGCTTCGGCTCTTCGATCTGAGGCATGATACCGTCCAGAACTTCACCTTTGAAGACCCAAACTTTAATGCCGATCACACCGTATTGAGTGTGACTTTCAGAGGTTGAATAGTCGATGTCAGCACGCAGTGTATGCAGAGGCACACGGCCTTCGCGATACCACTCGGTGCGCGCAATCTCAGCGCCGCCTAAACGGCCACTAACTTCAACTTTGATACCTTTAGCGCCCAGACGCATAGCGTTCTGTACCGCACGCTTCATAGCGCGACGGAACATAACACGACGTTCCAGCTGTTGAGCGATTGAATCGGCAACCAGTTTGGCGTCCAACTCAGGCTTGCGGATCTCAGCGATGTTAATTTGCGCAGGAGTGCCAGTAATTTTGGCAACTTCAGCACGCAGAACCTCAACGTCTTCACCTTTCTTACCGATCACAACACCTGGACGGGCAGTGTGAATGGTAACGCGGATGCTTTTCGCTGGGCGTTCGATAACGATCTTAGATACTGATGCGGCTTTCAGCTTCTCTTCGAGAAACTTACGCACTTCCCAGTCGCCGTGCAGATTAGCAGCGTAGTCTGCTTTATCAGCGTACCAGGTAGAGATCCAAGGCTTAGTGATACCCAGACGGATACCATTAGGATGTACTTTCTGTCCCATTGCTCTCTCCTAGCGATCTGATACAACCACAGTAATGTGGCTGGTACGCTTCATGATACGGTCGGCGCGGCCTTTAGCACGTGGCATGATGCGCTTCATGGTTGGGCCTTCATCAACGAAGACTTTTCCAACTTTCAGTTCATCAATGTCGGCACCTTGATTGTGCTCAGCATTGGCAATGGCTGAATCCAGTACTTTTTTGACCAGTACGGCGGCTTTCTTGGGGCTGAAGGTCAGGATCTCGAGGGCCTTAGAAACAGGCAGACCGCGGATCTGATCAGCTACCAAACGAGCCTTTTGAGGCGACGTACGGGCAAAACGATGTTTAGCTAAAACTTCCATCTTACTCCTCCCGTATTAGCGCTTCTTCGCTTTCTTATCAGCAGCATGGCCGCGATAAGTGCGAGTTGGTGAGAATTCACCAAGTTTGTGGCCGATCATTTCGTCAGTTACGAACACAGGAACGTGCTGACGACCATTATGGACAGCGATGGTCAAACCAATCATGTTTGGAATGATCATAGAGCGACGTGACCAAGTCTTAATAGGCTTCTTGTCACCTGCTTCCACCGCTTTCTCTACCTTCTTCAGCAAGTGCAGGTCAATGAATGGACCTTTCTTGAGAGAACGTGGCATGGCGAATCCTCTTACTATTTATTACGACGACGTACGATGTACTTGTCAGTGCGCTTGTTACTACGGGTCTTGTAACCCTTAGTTGGCACACCCCATGGAGTCACTGGGTGACGACCACCAGAAGTACGGCCTTCACCACCACCATGTGGGTGGTCTACTGGGTTCATTGCAACACCACGAACTGTTGGGCGTACGCCTCTCCAGCGCTTGGCACCAGCTTTACCCAGCTGACGCAGCATGTGCTCGGCGTTACCAACTTCACCCAGAGTCGCGCGGCAATCAACTGGCACTTTGCGCATTTCGCCAGAGCGAAGACGCAGAGTGGCATAAGCGCCATCACGAGCTACAACTTGTACATAAGCACCGGCAGAACGTGCAATTTGAGCACCTTTGCCAGGTTTCATTTCAACAGCGTGAACTACGCTACCAACTGGGATGTTACGCAGTGGCAGGGCGTTACCTGTCTTGATTTCAGCTTCTACGCCAGAAACGATTTTGTCACCAGCCTGCATGCCTTTGGCTGCCAGGATATAGCGACGCTCACCGTCTGCGTACAGTACCAGCGCGATGTGCGCAGTACGGTTTGGATCGTATTCCAGACGCTCAATCTTCGCTGGGATACCATCTTTATCACGTTTGAAGTCAATAAGACGGTAGTGTTGCTTATGACCACCACCAACGTGACGAACAGTGATACGACCAGTGTTGTTACGGCCGCCACTCTTAGATTTTTTCGCCAACAGGCCAGCAAAAGGTTTACCCTTGTGCAGGTCAGTGTTCACCACTTTAACGACGTGGCGACGACCTGGAGAGGTTGGCTTACACTTAATAACTGCCATGAGTAATCTCCTTACGCTTCAGCGCCGACGAAATCGATGTCAGCACCCTCAGCCAGAGTAACATAGGCTTTTTTCCAATCGCTGCGACGACCAGCACGGGCACCGTGACGCTTGGTTTTGCCTTTGTTCACCAGAGTGCGAACTGAATCAACTTCAACTTCAAACAGTTTTTCAACTGCAGCTTTGATCTCTGCTTTAGTGGCGTCGATAGCTACACGGAAAACTACAGTGTTGTTCTTCTCAGCAACCACAGTGCTCTTTTCAGAGATGTGAGGCGCCAGAATAACTTTCAGTAAACGTTCTTCGCGGATCATGCCAGCATCTCCTCGATTTGCTTAACAGCATCAGCAGTTACCAGCACTTTGTCGAACGCGATCAGGCTTACTGGGTCGATACCAGCAACATCACGAACATCAACCTTGTACAGGTTGCGAGCTGCCAAGAACAGGTTCTCGTCAACTTCGGAAGTCACAATCAATACGTCTTCCAGACCCATGTCTTTCAGCTTGGCCTTCAGCTCTTTAGTTTTAGGAGCTTCAACAGCAAACTTTTCAACAACGATCAGACGTTCTTGACGTACCAGCTCGGACAGAATGCTCTTCAGAGCGCCGCGGTACATTTTCTTGTTGACTTTCTGGCTGTGATCCTGGGTTTTAGCAGCGAAAGTTACGCCACCGCCACGCCAGATTGGGCCCTTGACACCACCCGCACGAGCGCGGCCAGTACCTTTTTGGCGCCATGGCTTTTTGCCAGAGCCAGTCACTTCAGCGCGAGTTTTCTGAGCACGAGTGCCCTGACGCGCGTTTGCAGCGTAAGCTACAACTACCTGATGAACCAGTGCTTCATTAAAGTCACGGCCGAAGGTAGTTTCGGAAACTTCAAGAGCGCTTTGCGCGTCTTTCAATACCAATTCCATTACTATCTCCTCAGACCTTAGGCTTTAACGGCAGGCTTGATGATCAGGTCGCCATTGGTAGCGCCTGGAACAGCACCTTTAACCAGCAGCAGGTTACGCTCAGCATCTACACGTACTACGTCCAGATTTTGAGTGGTAACACGCTCAGCACCCATGTGGCCTGACATTTTTTTGCCTTTGAATACGCGACCTGGCGTCTGGTTCTGACCGATAGAACCGTTAGCACGGTGCGCCAATGAGTTACCGTGAGTCATATCCTGGGTACGGAAGTTCCAGCGCTTAACGCCACCTTGGAAACCTTTACCTTTTGATTGACCGGTAACATCTACTTTCGCTACGTCAGCGAAGATATCTACGTTCAGCTCAGCACCAACTTCAATGCCTTCGCCTTCACCGTCTGCCAGACGCATTTCCCACAAACCACGGCCGGCGTCAACGCCCGCTTTGGCAAAGTGACCTGCTTCTGGTTTAGTGATGCGGTTGGCTTTTTTGGCACCAGTAGTAACTTGAAGTGCACGGTAGCCGTCGTTTTCCAGAGTTTTCACCTGAGTAACGCGGTTTGCATTTACTTCAATTACAGTAACAGGGATAGACACGCCATCTTCGGTGAAGATGCGGGTCATACCCACTTTACGACCAATAAGACCGATAGCCATCTCTCAAACCTCTTCTAAGGATCTCAATTAACCCAAGCTAATCTGTACGTCGACACCAGCCGCAAGATCCAGACGCATCAGCGCGTCGACTGTCTTCTCAGTTGGCTCTACGATGTCAACCAAACGCTTGTGAGTACGGATTTCGTATTGGTCACGAGCATCTTTATTAACGTGCGGAGAGATCAAAACGGTATAACGCTCTTTGCGCGTAGGCAGTGGGATAGGACCACGTACCTGGGCGCCAGTACGCTTAGCAGTTTCAACGATTTCCGCAGTAGACTGATCAATCAAACGATGATCAAATCCTTTCAAGCGGATACGGATTCTTTGGTTCTGCATTGACCAGAGCTCCTAAAATGGACACATAAAAAATCACCCTCTAGCCATTTCCTTTCTTGGAAAGACAGAGCGAGATGATTTAACCGTTCGACTCCCAATCGGAGTCGCTGTATTTGTGTTTAGCCCCTAGGGCTAAATCAACTTTGTCGCTTACTCAAGTTAAGCGAGGAGGCTATTATACTCATCCAGTTACGGATTACAAGCCTACTGTCGGAATTATCAACAGCATTAACGCTGTCAAAAAGTGGCGCAGATTATACTGACTTTAGCACTCATTGCCAACCGTTTTTGAACGACTGACAAACGGCCAATAAAAAGGCGACCCTGGGGTCGCCTTTTTACGATAGCTTAGATCAGCAATTAAGCGATGATCTTGGCTACAACACCAGCACCAACTGTACGGCCACCTTCACGGATGGCGAAGCGCAGACCTTCATCCATCGCGATTGGGCAGATCAGAGTTACTGTCATCTTGATGTTGTCACCTGGCATTACCATCTCTACGCCTTCTGGCAGTTCGATAGTACCGGTCACGTCAGTTGTACGGAAGTAGAACTGTGGACGGTAGCCTTTGAAGAATGGAGTGTGACGACCACCTTCTTCTTTAGACAGCACGTACACTTCTGATTCGAACTTGGTGTGTGGAGTGATTGAACCAGGCTTAGCCAGTACTTGACCACGCTCTACTTCATCACGCTTGGTACCACGCAGCAGGATACCGCAGTTCTCACCGGCACGACCTTCGTCCAGCAGCTTACGGAACATTTCTACACCAGTACAGGTAGTCTTGGTAGTGTCGTGGATACCCACGATTTCTACTTCGTCACCAACTTTGATGATACCGCGCTCTACACGACCTGTTACTACAGTACCGCGACCAGAGATTGAGAATACGTCTTCGATAGGCAGCAGGAATGGCTTATCGATATCACGCTCTGGCTCAGGGATGTAGGTATCCAGTGCTTCGGCCAGTTCGATGATCTTGGCTTCCCACTGAGCGTCGCCTTCCAGAGCTTTCAGAGCTGAACCCTGAATTACTGGCAGGTCATCACCTGGGAAATCGTACTCAGACAGCAGTTCACGAACTTCCATCTCTACCAGTTCCAACAGCTCTTCATCGTCTACCATGTCACACTTGTTCATGAATACGATGATGAAAGGTACACCTACCTGACGAGACAGCAGGATGTGCTCACGAGTCTGTGGCATTGGGCCGTCAGTAGAAGCTACTACCAGGATTGCGCCGTCCATCTGGGCAGCACCGGTGATCATGTTTTTAACATAGTCAGCGTGACCTGGGCAGTCTACGTGGGCGTAGTGACGAGTTGGAGTGTCATACTCGATGTGAGAGGTATTGATGGTAATACCGCGCTCACGCTCTTCTGGAGCGTTATCGATCGCTGCGAAGTCACGCGCCTCACCACCGTAAGTCTTAGACAGTACAGTTGAGATAGCAGCAGTCAGAGTGGTTTTACCATGGTCAACGTGACCAATGGTGCCCACGTTAACGTGGGGCTTGGAACGTTCAAATTTAGCTTTAGACACGATATATTCCTTTCTTTTCAGAAGAGTCCGGCGCTGCCGGACACCATCAATCAAAATAACAGTTAATGCCGTTACCTAAATCAGGTACGAGCTTCGATAACTGCTTTAGCAACGTTTTGCGGCGCTTCAGAGTACTTCAAAAACTCCATGGAGTATGAAGCCCGACCCTGAGTCGCTGAACGCAAATCTGTTGCATAACCAAACATTTCAGCCAAAGGTACCACAGCTCGAATGATCTTGATACCGGCGACGCCGTCATCCATACCTTCGATTAGACCACGACGACGGTTCAGATCACCTACTACGTCACCCATGTAGTCTTCTGGGGTTGTCACTTCAACCTTCATGCAAGGCTCGAGCAACACAGGGTTAGCTTGCAGCGCCCCCTTCTTGAAGCCCATAGAACCTGCAACTTTGAACGCCATTTCGTTCGAGTCCACATCATGATATGAACCGTCGAACAGAGTGACCTTCACGTCCAATACAGGGAAGCCGGCGAGAACACCGTTCTTCATCTGTTCTTGGATCCCTTTGTCAACCGCAGGGATGTATTCCCTAGGAACTACACCACCAACGATTTCGTTGACAAACTCATAACCGGCACCCTCTTCACGAGGCTCCAGTTTCAGCCAGACATGACCGAATTGACCACGACCACCAGACTGACGCACGAACTTACCTTCCACTTCCACGGCACTGCGGATAGTTTCACGATAAGCCACCTGAGGTTTACCAACGTTACATTCAACGCTGAACTCACGGCGCATACGGTCGATGATAATGTCCAAGTGTAGCTCACCCATACCTGAAATCAGAGTCTGACCCGACTCCTCATCAGTCTCAACCCGGAAAGAAGGATCTTCCATTGCCAGCTTCTGCAGCGCAATGCCCATCTTTTCCTGGTCGGCTTTGGAACGAGGTTCCACAGCAATGGTAATTACCGGCTCGGGGAATTCCATCCGCTCCAGAATTACTTTATGGTCTGGGTCACACAGGGTGTCACCGGTTGTCACATCTTTCAGGCCGATAGCAGCAGCTATATCACCTGCGCGCACTTCTTTCAGTTCTTTACGGTCGTTGGCGTGCATCTGCACGATACGGCCGATACGCTCACGCTTCTCTTTTACAGAGTTGTAAACGGCTGAACCCGACTCCAGGACACCTGAGTAAACCCGGATAAAGGTCAAAGTACCCACAAATGGGTCTGTTGCGATTTTGAATGCCAACGCAGAGAAAGGTGCATTGTCATCAGAAACACGCTCAACTTCCTGTTCTCTGTCATCGATGCCCTTAATCGCAGGAACATCAACAGGAGCAGGAAGGTATTCAACAACGGCATCGAGAACTGCCTGTACGCCTTTATTTTTAAAGGCACTACCACAGGTAGCCAGCACAATTTCGTTGTTGATAGTACGTTGACGAAGCGCTTTTTTGATCTCTTCTTCTGTGAGCTCACCTTCTTCAAGGTATTTGTCCATCAGCTCATCAGAAGCCTCTGCGGCACTCTCTACCAGGTATTCGCGCATTTCGGTTGCCTTGGCAAGCAAATGCTCTGGGATCTCTTCGTGAGTGAAAGTCAGGCCCTGGTCTTCTTCATTCCAGTTGATGGCTTTCATCTTGATGAGATCGATAACCCCGCTAAAGTTTTCTTCTGTACCAATATTCAATTGAATAGGCACACAAGTTGCACCGAGACGGTTACGGATCTGTCCTACTACGCGATCAAAGTCGGCACCGGCACGGTCCATCTTATTGACGAACACCAGACGGGGGACATGATACTTGTCGGCTTGACGCCATACGGTCTCAGATTGAGGTTCCACACCAGAAGAACCACAAAAGACCACTACGGCACCGTCAAGTACGCGCAGAGAACGCTCTACCTCAATAGTAAAATCGACGTGACCTGGGGTATCGATGATATTGATACGATGCTCAGTAAACTGGGCATCCATACCGCGCCAGAACGTGGTAACAGCCGCAGAGGTAATAGTAATACCCCGCTCCTGCTCCTGAACCATCCAGTCAGTGGTAGACGCACCGTCATGGGTTTCACCCATCTTGTGGTTTACCCCTGTATAGAACAGGACTCGCTCTGTGGTAGTGGTTTTACCTGCGTCAACGTGAGCACAAATACCTATGTTGCGATAACGCTCAATTGGAGTTGTACGAGCCACGATTATACCCTCTTGACTAAGATAAAAATCTTAGCAATGTCAGAGAAAGCGCGGGCAAGCCCGCGCCCGATATTACCAACGGTAATGAGCAAACGCTTTGTTGGCTTCTGCCATACGATGCACGTCTTCGCGCTTCTTAACGGCAGTACCTTTGTTTTCGGAAGCGTCCAGCAGTTCACCTGCCAGGCGCAGAGCCATAGATTTTTCACCACGCTTACGAGCAGCTTCAACCAACCAGCGCATCGCCAGTGCGTTACGACGAACTGGGCGAACTTCACATGGAACCTGGTAAGTAGAACCACCAACACGGCGAGACTTAACCTCTACCGCTGGGCGAACGTTTTCCAGGGCTGCTTCAAGGATAACCAGATGCTCTTCGCCTTTCTTATCGGCGACAACATCCAGTGCTTTGTAGATAATTTTTTCAGCAGTCGACTTTTTGCCGTCCTGCATAATGACGTTGATGAACTTAGCCAGCAACTCACTTTGAAACTTTGGATCAGGTAGGATCTTACGTTGTCCTACTACGCGACGTCTTGGCATAACTATTCTCCGTATGCTTCAGGTATTTCCAAAACTGGAATTTATATTTAGCTTGGCCTTACTTAACGGAAAACCATTAAGACTTAGGACGCTTAGCACCGTACTTAGAACGAGCTTGGCGACGTGAAGTCACACCAGCACAGTCCAGGGCGCCACGAACAGTGTGATAACGCACACCAGGTAAGTCTTTAACACGACCACCACGGATCAGGATTACACTGTGTTCCTGCAGGTTGTGGCCTTCACCGCCGATGTACGAAGTTACTTCGAAACCGTTGGTCAGACGCACACGAGCTACTTTACGTAGTGCAGAGTTAGGTTTTTTTGGAGTAGTGGTGTACACACGAGTACAAACACCACGCTTTTGTGGGCACGCGTTCAACGCAGGCACGTTAGTCTTTTCGACTTTAGGTGCGCGAGGCTTACGTACCAACTGGTTTACAGTTGCCATGTATAGCTCCGAATCAGTTGATTTCAACTCAACAATAAGGTGTGAAAAATCTAATCCCACAATAGTGGGACGCGGAATTTTAGAAAGGTAAGGCTTGGCTGTCAAGAAATAGCCAACTTTTGCAGCGTATTCCAATGAAAAAGGCGCCTTTCGGCGCCTTTTATAACATCTATGCTACTTATTCCTGACTACCTGCCAGGTTCAACAGATCGGCCAGGTTCTGTTCGGCTTCGCTGGCGCTGATGCTAGGTGCTTCAGTCGCTACTTCACCACGAGCCTGGTTACGGTTGTTGTGGTAAGCATAACCGGTACCGGCCGGGATCAGACGACCTACGATCACGTTCTCTTTCAGACCGCGCAGGTTATCACTCTTACCGCCTACTGCCGCTTCGGTCAGTACGCGAGTGGTTTCCTGGAACGAGGCCGCAGAGATGAAGGACTCAGTCGCCAGAGAGGCTTTGGTGATACCCAGCAGTTCGCGTTCGAACTTGGCCGGAATCTTGCCCTGCTCTTCCAGTTCGCGGTTAGCGATCTTGACGCGGGACACTTCAACCTGCTCCCCTTCGAGGAACTCAGAATCACCGGCTTCAGTGATCAGACACTTACGCAGCATCTGGCGAATGATCACCTCAATGTGCTTGTCGTTAATCTTCACACCCTGCAGACGATATACGTCCTGTACTTCATTCACAATGTAGTTGGCTACGTTGTGGATACCGCGCAGACGCAGAATATCGTGAGCAGACTCTGGACCATCAGCGATCACTTCACCGCGTTCGACTTTTTCACCTTCGAACACGTTCAGGTTACGCCATTTAGGGATCATCTCTTCGTATGGGTTACCGCCTTCAGCAGGGGTAATAACCAGACGACGCTTACCTTTGGTCTCTTTACCGAAGGAGATGGTACCGCTGATCTCAGCCAGAATCGCAGGCTCTTTTGGCTTACGGGCTTCGAACAGGTCAGCAACCCTTGGCAGACCACCGGTAATATCGCGAGTCTTGGACGATTCCTGAGGAATACGAGCCAGTGCATCACCGACGCTGATCTGAGCATTATCTTCCAGGTTTACGATCGCATTGCTGGGCAGGAAGTACTGCGCAGGTACGTCGGTACCAGGAATGGTCAGGTCATTACCGTTTTCGTCAACCAAACGGATCATTGGACGCATTTCTTTGCCGGCGCTTGGGCGCTGGGCCACATCCAATACCACGATAGAAGACAGACCGGTCAGCTCGTCGGTTTGACGCGAGATGGTGACACCGTCAATCATCTGCTCAAACTTCACATAACCCGCCACCTCAGTGATGATGGGGTGAGTATGTGGATCCCAGTTAGCGATAGTCTGGCCAGCTGTAACTTCGGCGCCTTCCAGCGTTTCCAGCACAGTACCGTAAGGCACTTTGTAGCGCTCTTTCTCACGGCCCAGTTCATCGATAATCGCCAGCTCGGACGAGCGCGATACGATAACCAGCTTGCCATCGCTGTTCTTAACGAACTTGGCGTTATGCAGCTTCAGGTTACCGGCGTTCTTCACCTGAACGTTGTTTTCTGCAGAAGCCCTGGATGCCGCACCACCGATGTGGAAGGTACGCATCGTCAGCTGTGTACCAGGCTCACCGATTGACTGAGCAGCGACAACCCCGATTGCTTCACCTTGGTTAATCAGGTGGCCTCGGGCCAGGTCACGACCGTAACACTTGGCACACACACCGAAGTCGGTATCACAGGAGATCACAGAGCGAACTTTAACTTCGTCAACACTGTACTCTTCCAGCTTGTCACACCATGCTTCATCCAGCAGAGTGTTACGTGGCGCCAGGACTTCGTCTGAACCAGGATAGTAAACATCCTCGGCAACAACACGACCCAGTACCCGCTCACGCAGCGGCTCAACCACGTCACCACCCTCAATCAGCGGCTTCATGATCAGACCTTCGTGAGTACCACAGTCATCTTCGATAACGACCAGATCCTGGGCAACATCCACAAGACGACGAGTCAGGTAACCTGAGTTAGCTGTCTTAAGTGCGGTATCCGCCAGACCCTTACGAGCACCGTGAGTAGAAATAAAGTACTGCAGTACGTTCAGACCTTCACGGAAGTTCGCCACGATGGGCGTTTCGATGATAGAGCCGTCTGGCTTGGCCATCAGGCCACGCATACCCGCCAACTGACGGATCTGAGCGGCACTACCACGAGCGCCTGAGTCGGCCATCATGTAGATGCTGTTGAAGGAAGCCTGTTTCTCTTCTTCACCGTCGCGGTTGATAACCACTTCGGAAGACAGGTTTTCCATCATCGCCTTGGAGACTTTCTCGTTGGCGCTGGCCCAGATATCGATAACCTTGTTGTAACGCTCACCGGCAGTAACCAGACCAGACTGGAACTGCTCCTGGATTTCCAGAACTTCGGCTTCTGCGTCGGCAACCAGCTTGTACTTGGCTTCCGGGATTTCCATATCGTTGATACCGACAGAGGCACCAGAGATAGTGGCGTATTGGAAACCTGTGTACATCAGTTGGTCAGCAAAGATAACAGTATCTTTCAGACCCAGCTGACGGTAGCAGGTGTTCAGCAAACGGGAGATCTGCTTCTTGCCCATGTTCTGGTTAACCAGATCAAAAGACATACCGGCTGGCAGGATCAGTGACAACAGAGCACGACCTACTGTGGTGTCGACAATGCGGCGCTGCTGGGTGCGCTCACCGTTCTCATCGATATGAGTTTCGGTGATACGAACTTTAACCCGGGCGTGCAGCTCGGCGGCACCAGTGCGATAGGCTTTCTCGGCTTCGGCAACAGACTCAAAGGCCATACCTTCACCGCGGCCATTTACGCGTTCACGGCTCATGTAGTACAGACCCAGTACCACGTCCTGAGAAGGAGTGATAACCGGCTCACCGTTGGCAGGCGACAGAATGTTGTTGGTTGACATCATCAACGCACGGGCTTCCAGCTGGGCTTCCAGCGTCAGAGGCACGTGTACCGCCATTTGGTCACCGTCGAAGTCGGCGTTATAGGCCGCACACACCAGTGGGTGCAGTTGAATCGCTTTACCTTCGATCAGTACAGGTTCGAACGCCTGGATACCCAAACGGTGCAGTGTTGGTGCACGGTTCAGCATCACAGGGTGTTCGCGGATCACTTCATCCAGTACGTCCCAAACCTCGGCAACTTCACGCTCAACCATCTTCTTGGCGGCTTTGATGGTAGTGGCCAGGCCACGACCTTCCAGCTTGCCGTAGATGAATGGTTTGAACAGTTCCAGCGCCATTTTCTTCGGCAGACCACACTGGTGCAGACGCAGAGTTGGGCCCACGGTAATTACCGAACGGCCTGAGTAGTCTACACGCTTACCCAGCAGGTTTTGACGGAAACGACCTTGCTTACCCTTGATCATGTCGGCCAAGGACTTCAGAGGACGCTTGTTGGAACCGGTAATGGCACGACCGCGACGACCGTTATCCAGCAGGGCATCAACAGATTCCTGCAGCATACGCTTTTCGTTGCGAACGATGATATCCGGAGCAGCCAGATCCAGCAGACGCTTCAAACGGTTGTTACGGTTGATCACGCGGCGATACAGATCGTTCAGATCTGAAGTCGCAAAACGGCCGCCGTCCAGTGGAACCAGAGGACGCAGATCAGGTGGCAGAACCGGCAGCACCTTGAGGATCATCCACTCTGGCTTGTTGCCTGAATGGTAGAAGGCCTCAACCAGCTTCAAACGCTTGGTGACTTTCTTGCGACGGGTCTCAGAGTTGATAGATGGCAGCTCTTCACGCATCTGCTCAACTTCTTTCTCCAGATCGATAGCGCGCAGCAGTTCCAGAACCGCTTCGGCACCCATCTTGGCTTCAAACTCGTCACCATACTCTTCCAGCGCATCCAGGTAGGTTTCTTCGGTCAGCATTTGACCGCGCTCCAGGCTGGTCATGCCTGGCTCGATAACCACATAAGATTCGAAGTAGAGTACCCGCTCAATATCACGCAGAGTCATGTCCAGCATCAGACCGATACGGGATGGCAGTGACTTGAGGAACCAGATGTGGGCAACTGGGCTGGCCAGTTCGATGTGGCCCATACGCTCACGACGTACTTTGGTCTGGGTCACTTCAACGCCACACTTCTCACAGATCACACCGCGGTGCTTGAGACGCTTGTACTTACCGCACAGACACTCGTAATCTTTGACCGGGCCAAAGATACGGGCACAGAACAGGCCTTCACGCTCAGGCTTGAATGTACGGTAGTTGATGGTTTCAGGCTTCTTAACTTCACCAAATGACCAAGAACGGATCAGATCAGGCGACGCCAGGCCGATCTTGATGCCTTCAAATTCTTCAGTCTTGCTTTGCTGTTTCAGAAACTTTAATAAGTCTTTCACGTTTCTCTCCTGAAGGAGTTAAACCCGGTGCCCCGCTCTCGCGGAGCACCAATTCGTTGCCAAACGCAGGCTTTAAACCGCGTCTTACTCTTGATCCAACTCGATGTTGATACCGAGAGAACGGATCTCCTTCAGCAATACGTTGAAGGACTCTGGCATTCCTGGCTGCATCTGATGGTTACCGTCAACGATGTTCTTGTACATCTGAGTACGACCGTTAACGTCATCCGATTTCACTGTGAGCATTTCCTGCAGAGTATACGCAGCACCGTATGCCTCCAGGGCCCACACTTCCATCTCACCGAAACGCTGACCACCGAACTGAGCTTTACCGCCCAGAGGTTGCTGAGTAACCAAGCTGTACGAACCGGTAGAACGGGCGTGCATCTTGTCATCAACCAAGTGGTTCAGTTTGAGCATGTACATGTAACCTACGGTCACAGGACGCTCGAACTGGTTACCGGTACGACCATCAAACAGATTCAGCTGACCAGAAGTCGGCAGACCTGCGAGCTCAAGCATCTGCTTGATCTCTTTTTCTTTGGCACCGTCGAAGGCTGGGGTTGCCGTTGGCAGACCATCCTTCAGGTGTTTGGCCAGACGCAGAACTTCATCATCGGTAAATGAATCGATATCCACGCGCTGCTTCACTTCATCGCCCAGTTCATAGACCTGTTTGATGTAGCCACGCAGTTCGGCCAGCTCACGCTGTTCTTCCAGCATGGCATTGATGCGATTACCAATACCTTTAGCCGCAGCACCCAAGTGAACTTCCAGTACCTGACCTATGTTCATCCGCGAAGGTACACCCAGAGGGTTCAGTACGATGTCGACAGGGTTACCCTGCTCGTCGTATGGCATATCTTCGATAGGACAGATCTTGGAGATCACACCCTTGTTACCGTGACGACCGGCCATCTTGTCGCCAGGCTGGATGGTACGCTTAACCGCCAGGTAAACCTTAACGATCTTCAGTACGCCTGGAGCCAGATCATCACCTTGGGTGATCTTGCGACGCTTGACTTCGAACTTCTTGTCAAAGTCGGCTTTCAGCTCTTCGTGCTGTTCAGCCAGCTGTTCCAGTTCGGTTTGCTTGGCTTCATCGTCGATAACCTGAACCAATACATCTTTGCGCGGCAATTCAGCCAGTTTGGCTTCACTGAAACCGGCGCTCAGCAGCAGGTTACGGGCACGGCTCAGTACACCCTCTTCGAGGATCTTGAACTCTTCAGTCAAGTCCTTACGGGCTTGAGCAATGTGCATCTCTTCGATTTCGATGGCGCGCTTGTCTTTTTCAACACCGTCACGGGTGAAGACTTGCACGTCGATAACTGTACCTTTCACTGAGTTAGGTACACGCAGAGAGCTGTCTTTAACGTCAGACGCTTTCTCACCGAAAATAGCCCGCAGCAGTTTCTCTTCCGGAGTCAGCTGAGTTTCACCCTTAGGCGTTACCTTACCAACCAGAATGTCACCGCCTTTTACTTCGGCGCCGATGTAAACGATACCGGATTCATCCAGCTTGCTCAGTGCAGACTCACCTACGTTAGGGATGTCAGCAGTGATCTCTTCGCTACCCAGCTTGGTGTCACGGGCAATACAGGACAGTTCCTGAATGTGGATAGTCGTGAAACGGTCTTCCTGCGCTACGCGCTCGGAAATAAGGATGGAATCCTCAAAGTTGTAACCGTTCCATGGCATGAAGGCCACGCGCATGTTCTGACCCAGAGCCAAGTCGCCCAAGTCGGTTGACGGACCATCGGCCAGCACGTCACCACGCACCACAGGCTCACCTACGCTACAGCATGGACGCTGGTTGATGCAGGTGTTCTGGTTGGAACGGGTGTACTTGGTCAGGTTGTAGATATCGATACCGGCTTCGCCTGGGCGCAGCTCATCTTCGTTAACCTTAACCACGATGCGGCTGGCATCAACATAGTCGATCACACCGCCACGCTTGGCAGCCACAACCACGCCTGAGTCAACGGCCAGTGTACGTTCAATACCTGTACCCACCAGAGGCTTCTCTGACTTGAGTGTTGGTACTGCCTGACGTTGCATGTTTGCACCCATCAATGCACGGTTAGCGTCGTCGTGCTCAAGGAATGGGATCAAAGATGCCGCCACAGAGATGATCTGCTGTGGAGATACGTCCATATACTGGATATCGGAAGCGCGCATAAAGGTAGATTCACCCTTGTGGCGACAGGCAACCTGCTCTTCCACAATGCGACCTTCGTTGTCGAGCTCGATGTTGGCCTGTGCAATCACATAGCGGCCTTCTTCGATGGCTGACAGATATTCCACTTCATCGGTAACCACACTGTCGATCACCTTACGATAAGGTGTTTCCAGGAAGCCGTATGAGTTGGTACGGGCAAAGGTAGACAGTGAGTTGATCAGACCAATGTTTGGACCTTCAGGGGTCTCAATTGGACACAGACGACCATAGTGAGTTGGGTGCACGTCTCGAACTTCGAAGCCGGCACGCTCACGGGTCAGACCGCCAGGACCAAGAGCCGAAATACGGCGCTTGTGAGTCACTTCTGACAGTGGGTTGTTCTGATCCATAAACTGCGACAGCTGAGAAGAACCGAAGAACTCTTTCACTGCAGCAGAGATTGGCTTGGCGTTGATCAGATCCTGAGGCATCAGCTCGTTCAGATCGCCTAGAGACAGACGTTCACGTACAGCGCGCTCAACACGTACCAGACCGACACGGAACTGGTTCTCGGCCATTTCGCCAACGCTACGGATACGACGGTTACCCAGGTGGTCGATATCATCGACTTCATCAAAACCGTTACGGATTTCGATGATCTTCTTCATTACGGCAACTATGTCTTCTTTGGTCAGTACACCGGTACCCTCGTTCTCGTCGATTTCGAGACGACGGTTGAACTTCATCCGGCCCACTTTAGATAGGTCATAGCGCTCTTCGCTGAAGAACAGGTTCTGGAACAGAGCTTCGGCGGCATCCTTGGTTGGTGGCTCGCCAGGACGCATCATGCGATAGATTTCAACCAACGCTTCCAAACGGTTGGTGGTTGAGTCAATACGCAGAGTGTCAGAGATGTAAGCACCGTGATCCAGCTCGTTGATGTACAGGGTGCTGACCTCTTTGATACCGGCCAGTGACAGATTGGCCAGGTCTTCCAGGCTGATCTCGTTGTTGGCGGTAACCAGTACTTCACCTGTGTCAGGATCGATATAGTCCTGAGCCGCCACTTTACCAACTATGTACTCAACCGGGACTTCCAGTTCAGTGGTGTTGGTTTTTTCCAGTTGGCGGATATGACGGGCAGTGATACGACGGCCCTTCTCTACCAGCACAGTGCCTTCTGAATCCTTGATGTCATAGCTGGCAGTTTCGCCACGCAGACGCTCAGGAACCAGTGTCATGACCAGAGAATCTTTCTTGATCTTGAAGTCGACACGCTCAAAGAAGATGTCGAGGATATCCTGAGTAGAATATTCCAGGGCACGCAGAATGATGCTGGCAGGCAGCTTACGGCGACGGTCGATACGTACAAACAACGCATCTTTAGGGTCGAACTCGAAGTCGAGCCATGAACCGCGGTAAGGAATAATACGCGCGTTATACAGCACTTTACCTGAAGAGTGTGTCTTACCACGGTCGTGGTCGAAGAACACACCTGGGCTACGGTGCAACTGAGATACGATAACACGCTCAGTACCATTGATAACAAAGGTACCGTTTTCAGTCATCAGAGGGATATCCCCCATGTAGACTTCTTGTTCTTTAATATCTTTTACAGTGCCGGCGGCAGCTTCACGATCATACAGCACCATGCGCAGCTTAACGCGCAGTGGAGCGGAGTATGTCACACCGCGGATTTGACACTCTTTCACATCAAAAACAGGCTCGCCCAGCTTATAGCTGACGTACTGCAGTTCTGAATTACCAGAAAAGCTCTTGATGGGAAAAACGCTACGGAAGGCGGCCTCTAGGCCACGCTCACCGGTAGGATCTTGATCGGTGAACTTCTTAAAAGAGTCTAACTGAATCGACAACAGATAAGGGATGTCCAACACCTGTGGACGCTTACCGAAGTCTTTGCGAATACGCTTCTTTTCAGAATAGGAGTAAACCATGGGTTTCCTCTGCTTGCGAGATGTGACCAAGACTGAATCAACACAGTTAATCCAGCACGTTTGCCCATCACCGTTGATGGCAAGAACCTAACCAATAATCACTGCTAGGGACTGCAAAATCTGGCGACAAACGGTGAAAAAAATCGCCAACGCTTACAGCGCAAAAAAGGCCGACGGTCAAAAAACCGCCAGCCTCCACCCAATTGGCTTGGGTGATTGTAAGTCAGTATGACTTACTTGATCTCTACTTGAGCACCAGCTTCTTCGAGTTCTTTCTTCAGAGCTTCAGCTTCTTCTTTAGAGACAGCTTCTTTAACAGCTACTGGAGCAGATTCAGCCATAGCTTTGGCTTCTTTCAGACCCAGACCTGTGGCACCACGTACAGCCTTGATCACAGCAACTTTGTTGTCACCGTGAGAAGTCATAACTACGTCGAACTCGGTTTTCTCTTCAGCAGCAGCAGCTTCACCAGCGCCGCCAGCAACTACTGCGGCAGCAGCAGATACGCCGAACTTCTCTTCCATAGCTTCGATCAGTTCAACAACTTCCATTACAGACATAGCTGCAAAGGCTTCAAGGATTTGGTCTTTAGTGATAGACATAACAAATGTTTCCTATTGTTCTGAATTCAATTCTGTTAAGCAGCCAGCTTGAAATTAAGCGGCTTCTTGTTTTTGATCGCGCAGAGCGGCCAGAGTACGAACGAACTTGCCAGCAGATGCTTCTTTCATAGTCATCATCAGCTGTGCCAGTGCTTCTTCGTAAGTTGGCAGTTTTGCCAAACGATCAATGTCAGCTGCAGGGATGAATTCCCCTTCATAAGCTGCACCTTTAACTTCGAAAGCGGCTTGCTCTTTAGCAAAGTCTTTTAACAGACGAGCTGCAGCACCTGGGTGCTCGTTAGAGAAAGCGATCAAAGTTGGGCCAGAGAACACCTCTGTCAGACACTCAAAAGCAGTGCCTTCAACTGCGCGGCGAGCCAGAGTGTTACGTACTACACGTACATACACACCGTTTGCGCGAGCAGTCTTACGCAGAACTGTCATAGCACCTACAGTTACACCGCGTGAATCGGCGACAACTGCAGAAAGCGCACCTTTGGCAGCTTCGTTGACTTCAGCAACAATCGCTTTTTTGTCTTCGAGTCTTAATGCCATTGGCTTTACTCCTGGATTCTACCTGGGGAATCCCCCAGTGTTTACCATACTGAATACAAACGTACTCAGTTACTTACGGTGCAGATAATCCAGCAGAAATAAATCTATCTGGGGCCTGACACCGTCTACGCAGGAAATTAAGTATCCCAGACGGTCAACACCTGCGGTCTTGGACGGAAACCCATCTGAGTGTAAACACTCGTCATAGGTTCCAACCCACAAAAGTGCGCGCATTATAGGCTAACGCGCGCATTTTGTAAAATTAGTTAGCAGTGTCCAGAGTGTTCTGGTCAACAGCTACACCTGCACCCATAGTGGTGGAGATGCTTACCTTCTTCACGTACTGGCCTTTGGCTGCAGCAGGCTTGGCCTTCTTCAGTGCAGTCAGCAGTGCTTCCAGGTTTTCTTTCAGTTGAGCGGTTTCGAAGTCCACTTTACCGATAGTAGTGTGGATGATACCGTTCTTGTCGTTACGGTAACGAACCTGACCAGCCTTGGCGTTCTTAACAGCTTCGGCAACGTTAGGAGTTACAGTACCAGTTTTAGGGTTAGGCATCAGGCCGCGTGGGCCCAGGATCTGACCCAGCATACCAACAACGCGCATTGCATCAGGAGATGCGATAACTACGTCGAAGTTCATTTCGCCGGCTTTCACCTGCTCAGCCAGATCTTCCATACCTACCAGTTCAGCACCAGCTTCTTTCGCAGCTTCGGCATTGGCACCTTGAGTGAATACAGCAACACGTACTTCACGACCAGTACCGTGTGGCAGCACAGTGGCACCACGAACGTTTTGGTCAGATTTACGAGGATCAACACCCAGGTTAACGGCAACGTCTACGCTCTCAACGAACTTGGCAGTAGCCAGTTCTTTCAGCAGAGCTACAGCTTCGTTGATGTCGTATGCTTTGGTTACGTCCACTTTTTCGCGGATGGTGCGCATGCGCTTAGTCAGCTTTGCCATTATATTAGTCCTCTACTACCAAACCCATGGAACGCGCAGTACCTTCGATTGAGCGAGTCATCGCTTCAATGTCAGCACCAGTCATATCGGTTGCCTTGGTTTCAGCAATTTCCTGAACCTGGCTACGCTTGATAGTACCCACTTTCTGAGTGTTAGGACGAGCAGAACCTGACTTCAGACCAGCGGCTTTCTTCAGCAAGAAGGCTGCAGGTGGAGTCTTGGTTTCGAAAGTGAATGAGCGATCGTTGTAAACAGTGATCACTACTGGAATTGGCATACCTTTTTCGAACTTTTCAGTACGAGCGTTGAATGCTTTACAGAATTCCATGATGTTCACACCTTTTTGACCCAGAGCTGGACCAACTGGTGGAGACGGGTTTGCAGCACCGGCTGCTACTTGCAGCTTGATGTAAGCTTCAATTTTCTTTGCCATCTGACATTTCCTCAGTTTGGGTTCAAACGCTCAGGCGACATGCCTTGAGCTCCCCGAAAACAACGGGTGCGGATTATATAGAAATCCGCACCCGTTGCCAAACGGATTTTGTATTTTATTTAATCAGGACTTCTCGACCTGATTAAAGTCCAACTCAACCGGAGTCGAACGACCGAAGATCATCACAGACACCTTGACACGGTTCTTGTCATAATCCACTTCTTCAACAGTACCATTGAAGTCGGCAAACGGACCATCGGTAACTCGAACCACTTCGCCGGGTTCGAACATAACGCGATGAGTAGGAGAATCTGTAGTCTCCTGCAGACGACGCAGGATAGCCTCGGCTTCTTTATCGGAAATAGGAGCAGGACGATCTGAAGTGCCGCCGATAAAGCCCATCACACGTGGGATGCTTTTCACCAAGTGCCAGCTTTGATCGTTCATTTCCATCTGTACCAGCACATAGCCGGGGAAGAACTTGCGCTCGCTCTTGCGGCGTTGGCCGGCACGCATTTCCACAACTTCTTCGGTCGGAACCAGGACTTCGCCGAAGAACTCTTCCATACCGTGCATTTTGATGTGTTCAAGCAGAGACTTACATACACGGCCTTCATAACCGGAAAAAGCCTGAACCACATACCATCTTTTCTTAGCTTCTTTAGCTTCAGTCATTCTAGTGCCTATACGCCAGTAATAAAGTTGACAATGCGCAGCAATACCGCATCCAGTCCCCAGAGAATCAAGGCCAGGATACCTGTCGCAGCCAGTACGATAAAGGTGGTATTCAACGCCTCTTGACGAGTCGGCCATACGACTTTGCGTACTTCAATTTGAGACTCACGGGCAAAGGCCAATGCTTGCTTACCCTTAACAGTTTGCAGAGCAATAAAACCAGCAATAGCAAATACAACAACCACACCCGCAGCGCGGATTGGCAGAGTGATGATTTCACTGTTGTTGTACATCTGGTTGCCAACGATAGCCACTACCACCAGTAGTATAGCTATTACCCACTTTACGATATCCAGAGAGTTGCCCTGGTTTTCAGTATTTGTTGTCATCGGTTAATTCCGTTACTCATTACGACCTGAGCCAAGGGACAGCTGAGTAAGTTTAAGGCTTAAATCAGCGCCAGCCCGCTTTCGAACTCGCCCCTGACGAGAATTCTCCGGCTCAGGGCACAAAAATCGGCCATAGATTGTATTCTTAATCAGCTTTGTTATCAAGGATACACAGGGCGAAACCAAGAGAAAGCCTGACACTTTACGCCAGCAAGCAAAAAAGGAAGCCGAAGCTTCCTTTTTCAAAGTAACCTGTCTCGCAATTAAGCGATGATCTTGGCTACAACACCAGCACCAACTGTACGGCCACCTTCACGGATGGCGAAGCGCAGACCTTCATCCATCGCGATTGGGCAGATCAGAGTTACTGTCATCTTGATGTTGTCACCTGGCATTACCATCTCTACGCCTTCTGGCAGTTCGATAGTACCGGTCACGTCAGTTGTACGGAAGTAGAACTGTGGACGGTAGCCTTTGAAGAATGGAGTGTGACGACCACCTTCTTCTTTAGACAGGACGTAAACTTCTGATTCGAACTTGGTGTGTGGAGTGATTGAACCAGGCTTAGCCAGTACTTGACCACGCTCTACTTCATCACGCTTGGTACCACGCAGCAGGATACCGCAGTTCTCACCGGCACGACCTTCGTCCAGCAGCTTACGGAACATTTCTACACCAGTACAGGTGGTCTTGGTAGTGTCGTGGATACCCACGATTTCTACTTCGTCACCGACTTTGATGATACCGCGCTCTACACGACCTGTTACTACAGTACCGCGACCAGAGATTGAGAATACGTCTTCGATAGGCAGCAGGAATGGCTTATCGATATCACGCTCTGGCTCAGGGATGTAGGTATCCAGTGCTTCGGCCAGTTCGATGATCTTGGCTTCCCACTGAGCGTCGCCTTCCAGAGCTTTCAGAGCTGAACCCTGAATTACTGGCAGGTCATCACCTGGGAAATCGTACTCAGACAGCAGTTCACGAACTTCCATCTCTACCAGTTCCAGCAGCTCTTCATCGTCTACCATGTCACACTTGTTCATGAATACGATGATGAAAGGTACACCTACCTGACGAGACAGCAGGATGTGCTCACGAGTCTGTGGCATTGGACCGTCAGTAGAAGCTACTACCAGGATTGCGCCGTCCATCTGGGCAGCACCGGTGATCATGTTTTTAACATAGTCAGCGTGACCTGGGCAGTCTACGTGAGCGTAGTGACGAGTTGGAGTGTCATACTCGATGTGAGAGGTATTGATGGTAATACCGCGCTCACGCTCTTCTGGAGCGTTATCGATCGCTGCGAAGTCACGCGCCTCACCACCGTAAGTCTTAGACAGTACAGTTGAGATAGCAGCAGTCAGAGTGGTTTTACCATGGTCCACGTGGCCAATGGTACCCACGTTAACGTGGGGTTTACTACGTTCAAATTTAGCTTTAGACATGGTATTGCCTCAATCTAAGATTTTCTGGTGGTGAAACCATATATAGTGAAAAAGTCCGATGCAAATGAATGACATCGAACAGATTATAAAAGGCAGAGGTAAAATTTAAGATAGGCTGGTGCTGATAGGCAGATTCGAACTGCCGACCTCATCCTTACCAAGGATGCGCTCTACCACCTGAGCCATATCAGCATGCAAATTTGGAGCGGGCAGCGGGAATCGAACCCGCGTTATCAGCTTGGAAGGCTGGAGTAATACCATTATACGATGCCCGCGCAACCTACTTAAGGCTACCTACTTACCTTGAAAATGGTGGAGGGAGAAGGATTCGAACCTTCGAAGGCGGAGCCGTCAGATTTACAGTCTGATCCCTTTGGCCACTCGGGAACCCCTCCGATAAAATTGGTGCCGGCACCAAGAGTCGAACTCGGGACCTACTGATTACAAGTCAGTTGCTCTACCAACTGAGCTATGCCGGCACTTCATTTCGGTAGCGGATATTAGGTAAATGTTGGGGCGAGTGCAATAGGAAATTGGCTTTTTTTCGAAAAAAAGCCCTGAATGGTGCTTTTTTACTCTGACACTGCGTAGGTATTCTACTCCTTCTTAACCCTCTGTACACGGGATAAACAATTCGGCTTGGCATAGGGATTTTTTATTGTTCATGAATAATTCATGGTGTACTGTGCCTTGCCTGAGCAGAGGAAATCAGATGACAACAGCCAACTCAATTCAACAGGCATTATATATGCCGTTTCACCGCCAGCAATGGGCCGAACTTCGCGAGTCGGTGCCTTTGACCTTGAGCGAAACCGAATTGAAAAAGCTGCGGGGGATTAATGAAAAAGTTTCCCTCACAGAAGTTACCGACATCTATTTGCCCCTCAGTCGTCTGCTTAACTTGATCGTTGGCGCCAAGCAGCAAAGAGGTTTGGTGTTAAATGAGTTTTTGGGGCAAACCCCGGCCAAGAGTCCTTACATTATCAGTATTGCCGGCAGTGTCGCCGTAGGGAAAAGTACCACAGCCCGTATCCTGCAGGCACTTTTGAGCCATTGGCCCGAACACCCTAAGGTCGATCTGATTACTACGGACGGTTTTCTCTACCCGCTGGCCGAGCTGAAACAAAAAGGGTTGTTGCAGCGTAAAGGCTTTCCGGAAAGCTATGATATGAAACTATTGGTGGAGTTTATCGCTGCCATCAAGTCAGGCGCCGAATTGGTCGAGGCTCCGCTATATTCCCACATCAGTTACGACCGTCTCCCCGAAGTGCAGCAGGTCAGACAGCCGGACATTTTGATCCTTGAAGGCTTGAATGTACTGCAGACAGAGCTGGATTCTCCCGTGAGTATCAAGCGGCCATTTGTTTCTGATTTCGTGGACTTCTCTATCTATGTAGATGCGGACGAATCACTGCTGAAACATTGGTATATAGATAGGTTCCTGCAGTTCCGGCATACGGCTTTTGCCAATGAGCGCTCCTACTTCCACCACTATGCCAAGCTGAGCGATGCCGAAGCCGAATATATAGCCGCCAATATCTGGGACACCATCAATGGCCCGAACCTGAATCTGAATATTGAGCCCACCCGCGAGCGGGCACATCTTATTCTGAAAAAGGGTCAGGACCACCTGATGGATAAAGTGCTGCTGCGAAAATAATCAAGCGCCGCGTAAGCTGATTTCCCCGCCGACAAAATGCTGTGGACCCGTTTCGGTCTGTAGGATAACGCCACCTTGCTCATCCACTCCCAGGTAGTGGCCGCTAATCTGCTGCTCACCCAGCAGCAATTTGACCTGTTGACCGGCAAAGATATCGGCACTCTGCCACCTGGTGCTGAATGCCGCCAAGCCTTGGGTTTCAAACAGCTTGAGATCTTTCAATAGCTGTCGGTGGAGATTGATAGCCAACTCAGTCTTGTCCGGCATAGATTCAAGCCCACTGAGATCGCTCCAGGGTTGATCCAGTTGTTCACCCAGTTCAGCTGGCATAGCCATATTCAAGCCTATCCCGATCACCAGATCGCATTCGCTGTCGGCAGTACCACTCATTTCAATCAGCACACCGGCAAGTTTACGGCCATCGAGATAGATATCGTTGGGCCACTTCACTCCCAAACCGGCAATACCGAAAGACTCCAACACACTAACCAGTGAACAGGCAACCACCAGACTCAAGCCCATCGCCTGAGAAAGGCCTTGAGAGAACTGCCAGTACATAGAGAAATAGAGGTGACTGCCGTAGGGCGACACCCACTGGCGTCCTCTACGCCCTCGTCCGGCCGATTGGTACTCGGCAATACAGAGATCGCCATTACTCAATTCATCGACATGGTTGAGCAGGAATGTATTGGTACCACCGAGTTCATCAAAGTAGAAACAACGGTTATCTATAGCGGAAAGCAAATGCGGCTTATCGATAAGATGCAGGCTTCTCGCTAACTTATAGCCTTTGCCTTTCACGCTGAAGATATCGATCCCAAAGGCAGTCAAGGCACTGATATGTTTGCTGACAGCCGTACGGCTGACACCGAGCTGTTCGGCCAGCTTTTCGCCGGAGACAAACTCACCCTGCTGCAACAGCTGTAATATTTCCCGCTTGCGCTTCCACTGTTCGGTCATCGTCAGAGACTCCTCTCTCCTGTTGCCGCAAAAATTCGCGGTTCGGGTTGCAATTCGACACCGAAGCGCGCTTGCACTTGCCTGATAATTTCCCGCGCCAAATTAGCCACATCCTTACCCCTGGCACCACCTTTATTCACCAGTACCAGGGCTTGCTTATCATGAACTGCTGCCGCTCCCATCTGGAAACCTTTCAAACCTGCCTTATCGATAAGCCAGCCTGCGGCCAACTTAACAGTACCATCCTGCTGAGCATAACCCACCAAATCAGGAAAGCGTTCGGCCAACTTAAGATAGTCGGCAGCAGCAACCACAGGATTCTTGAAAAAGCTGCCGGCATTGCCAAGCACTACAGGATCCGGCAGTTTTTCCTGACGAACCTGACATACCCGCTCAAAAATCATGGTCGCGGTCACCTCTGTCTCTTCAGCAAGCGACTGCAACGGCCCATAACTCAGTTTGGGCTGCCAGGCTTTAAGCAATTTCAAGCCGACAGAGGTGATCACAGCCTTACCCTTGAGCTCATTTTTGAAAATTGACTCACGATAGCCAAAATCACAATCAGCGGCCTCGAGACGAGTTAGCGCGCCGGTCTGCAGGTCTAGATACTCGACCCAGTCACACAACTGACACAGCTCAATTCCATAGGCGCCTATGTTTTGAATAGGCGCTGCACCAACTGTCCCCGGGATCAGAGCCATATTCTCAAGCCCCGGCATCCCCAGCTTAAGCGTTTCGCAAACCAAATCGTGCCAGTTTTCACCGGCGGCAACCTTTAGATAAAAATGCTCTTGATCCTCACAGACATCGATTCCCTTGGTACCGATTTGAATCACTGTCCCTTGATAATCTTCAAGCAGCAATAGATTACTGCCACCACCGAGGATCAGCATAGGGGTCTCATCGCCCTTATGCTGCATGCAAGCCTGGACAAGCTCCGTGGTAGAACTCACTCTGATGAGTTCCCGACAGCAACAGTCGATTCCAAAAGTGTTCAAAGATTTAAGGGAGTGGACTAGAGTTGGCATCTAAAGCTTTCACTGCAAATAAAAGCAGCATTGTAACGGGATTAGCCGGCTATTTCAGCCGCAAAACCCCCATAAGCGAATAACGGTCAGTTAAAGGTGTGTATGGGTTTATATGTATCCAGCGGCAAGCTACTCGGCTGCTACCGAATCAAAGCTGGATTAAGGCAAATCTCACAGGCCCTAAACGCAAAAAAGCCACCTTATTCAGGTGGCTTCTCTACTTAATTGGGCGTCTGGCGATGGCCAGCTTCGAGCAAGCTCTCCGCGTTCGTCTGGCGCATCAAACTGAGTTTGATAAACGCGACAACCTCACCCTACTCCACATGGGATTGTGCCTCACTACGTTCGGACTCTTTATCTTCCCCATGTGAGAGTGGACATTTCAAAATGCAATTAAAACGAAAAATCCCCAACACAAAGTGCTGGGGATTTTCATTTTATTAGGCGTCTGGCGATGACCTACTCTCACATGGGGAGACCCCACACTACCATCGGCGCGATTGCGTTTCACTTCTGAGTTCGGGATGGGATCAGGTGGGACCACAATGCTATTGTCACCAGACATATTTGGTAATCTGGAAAGCTGTGCTCTTCTTCAGAGCCTGAGTTCAAACTTCAATCAAGTATCT
>NZ_JBICJO010000016.1:0-2949 GCF_043103185.1 Shewanella sp. YQ_9 | reverse complement strand
TCAAGCCACCCAGGATGCACTGGCGGCCGGCTTCAGTGTCGATAACTCCGGCTGGAGCTATGACATTGCCAACAGCCTGGTGCAGTTTCTCGCCGTCGGCGAGACCATCACCCTGAGCTTTGATGTCACTGTCGATGACGGCAACGGCGGCACCGACACTGAAACCGTGACAATCACCATCAATGGTACCAACGACCCGGTTGAAGGCGAATTTGCCAAAGAGATCTGGGTTCCGGCCTCCCTGTTGCAACTCTCGGATCCTTATCTTGCCGGCTATCCGCTAAACATTGATGTACCGAGCGATGTAGATGCTACTGATGAAATTAGCATCACAAACCTGAGCCTTGAGTTTATCGATCCGGGGGAAACCGCCGAGATAGGCTCCATTTGGTATTGGGATGAAGACATCCAGATGCTGGTGCAGTATGACTTTAACAATCCTGAGGCCTTATCTGCCACAGAGTTGGGCAGTCTGGTCTATATGCCGGGGGATAACGGTGATATAGAGGAACAACTGGATATTTCTCTGACCTTCACAGTCAACTCAGGTACAGATCAGGTTGATGGCGACTTCATCATCCATGCTGTGCCGGGTAACAGCTTGGGAGGGGAAAGTGTCACCATAGGTGATGGTTCATCGCCTTTGACCTCAGGGAATGATCAAGATGCTGTCCTCAGTATCAGTGGCGGATTCGCCGATGCCATTAATTTAGCTCCAGCCAATGGTAGCCTGGATCTGTTTACCGATTACCAGAAATCGCCCTTTGCCATTCCAATTCCCGGAGATGAGAGAGACATTGACACTACCGCGGGCAGCAAGCGGGAAACGGAGGTCTCAGTCAGGCTTACCATTAACGGCATAACCTTCATAGTGCTGTTGGCAGATCCCGTCGATAGCGTAGAACAGACTTGGTTCTATGATGCGGATTCAGGCTTGATGAAGGCCAGTATTAGCTACGATCAGATAGTGCAAGAATCGGATAACTCAGTAACTCTCGCCGACTACCTGACTTTGAATCCGGCCCAAGCAGGCGATCTATGGACCATTACTTACTTCGACAATGATGGAGGCAGTTATCAGGCCAGGTATGTACAAGCTGTATTTACTCACGAGCTACTACCTGATGATGCCATTACGGTAACAGGAACCGACGACATAGATAATCTCATCTTTGGTAGCACTCAAAGTGACTCGCTCACCGGGGCAAACCAAAGCGATGAAATAGTCGGTCGCGAAGGAAATGACACCATCTATGGTCTGGAAGGTGATGACCAACTACTGGGTGGCGCCGGCAATGACTACATCTTTGGCGGTACAGGTGCCGACTATCTGGTTGGCGGCCCCGGCAGTGATCGCTTGGATGCAGGTATAGACAATGACAGAGATATATTGATCTGGGATGCAGGGTCTGCAGATGGCAGCACTGATGAAGTCTATAACTTCGACCCTAACACAGATGCACTGGATTTATCAGACATCTTGGTCAATGAAGAAAACGGGGTTTTGGATGATTACCTGGACTTCAGCTTTGTGGGTGGCAACACCATCATAAGTGTCGACACAACAGGTGCCGGAGGGGACAGTGTCACCATAGTTCTCAATGGTGTGGATCTGTCCACAGAGTATGGAACTACAGATGAAGGTGTGATTATTCAATCCCTTATCTCCGACGGTGCATTGTTGGTCACTCAACCTGTTGTTCAGGCTTCTCTTCCAGAGCCTAACTATACTTATTCATCCGAGGAACAATTAATTCCCTAACCTTAAGCAATAATTTTTTCAATAGAATCAACAGGAGCCGCAGGCTCCTGTTTTTTTATTAATCAACAGTAAAAAATATTTCTTTTAAATCAGCAAATTAACAAATTTGCAAATAGCGTCAAAAAATTGACCTTTGAAACTAATTAATCTAAAATCGCACCCAAGAGATTTACACTATTTGCCAACTTGCAACCCAAACCTATTGGGCTGCAACTTTATTGATACGGATATTGCAAGCGCCGGGGGCGGGACATGAAAGCACTTATCACTACACAAGATGGTCAAGTTAAGACTTTGAATGGCAAGGCTTATGTCATGTCAAATGGCCAGCAAGTGCCACTACAACAGGGCGACTTCGTCGCGCAGGGAAGCGAAGTTTTTGTCGATAATGATGCACAAATAGAGCTCTTGCTCAGTGACGGAAGCAGTCTTGGAAGTGAAGCTGAAGTCCCTCAGGAAGCGTTGCAAAGTGCCGATTCTGCAACAGATTCTGAAATTGCTCAGCTACAGGCCCTTATCGCTGCGGGAGAAGATCCAACCGCTTCATTGCCTGATACTGCTGCCGGTGGAGCTCAAGGGAATGAGGGGACGTCCGGCTTTGTTTCCTTGGCAAGAAGTGGGGCAGAAACTCTGGCTGCCAGTGGCTACGATTCAGCGGGCGTCGAAGCTGATGCCATTACACTGCAAGATGGCTTGTCACAAAACACCTTCGAGTTGACTCAAGTTGCTCCCAGCACTGTAACCTTGTTGGCGCCAACCCAAGTCAACGAGGGTGGCAGCATTACCTACACTGCTGTTGTAGACAATGCTCCTCTGGAAAGTGATTTGGTTCTGACCTTGTCCAACGGCGCAACGATAGTGATCCCTGTTGGCCAAACTTCAGGCAGTGTTACCGTCGACGCCCCCAGCGATGATGTCTACTTGGACAGTGAAGTACTGAATGTCGGTGTCACTGAGTCCCAGGGCGGCAACTATGAAAACTTGGACCTCGGCAATAGTGTCGATACTCAGGTCAATGACACCATAGATACCACCACGGTCACCCTGACCGCCCCGGCTGAAGTGAATGAAGGCGGCCAGATCACCTATACCGCCACGGTCAATAATGCCCCCGAAACTGACTTGGTACTGACCCTGTCCAACGGCGCCAGCATCACCATCGCGGCAGGTCAGACGTCCGGCACCGT
>NZ_JBICJO010000015.1:0-78015 GCF_043103185.1 Shewanella sp. YQ_9 | reverse complement strand
AGGGATGGAATTTGAATAGGTTGCACGTGTAACGGAGGGATGCCAAGATACCCTAACATCTGTTGGAAAAATAGCGGCCCCAAAGTAGGAGTTTATGAATAATTACGAAGAACAATACTACAAAGTTTTTGAAGTACCATTTCGAGAAACTTACCTTCATTTGAAGGCATCACTGGATACTGGCCGCCGTCGCTACAGCTTCACTAAATTAGATGCTATTGATGGACCAATATTTTTTACGAATGCAGATAAAGGCGAAATGCCGTTCATAGTAAGTGATTTTTTACTCCATAGTTTTTTCCCTGTGGTTTCTAAGAAAATTGCCGACATAATCATGCCTTATAGCATTAATGGCTTTCAGTTGTTTCCTACTGTGTTAATTGGTGACGATGAGAAGCAACATGGAGATTTTTTCTTTTTTAATGCTTATGACAAACTCGACTGTATAGACTTTGACAACAGTGACATACATGATTATTCATCAGAAGACAGTATGCACGAAGTCATTCGGTATAAATTAAAAAACGAAGTGTTAGATACGATTCCATTAGAAAACCGTTTGATCATACGCCCGAGTAAAGTTGCTGGTGGCGGTTTATTCATTCATGAAACTCTTGTGACTCAAATTATTAAGCATGTCGCCCCTAGTGCCTTTAAGTTCTTTCGACTGAGTGAATACACATTAGGGGATAAATATGTATAGCATTGTATTTTTTACAGGTTGGTGACTGCTTTTTGAAACCATAGCTATACAGAAAAGCTTTTGAAGACACCTAAATAAGTGATCCTAATTGTGCTCCACCTTCATGAGACCATGCCCACCACCAGGGAATGGTGAAGCCTGGTCCATAAAGTACTTAACTCGCTCCATCTGCTTAAGCATACCCATCGACAACTAGCTCAAGCTAACTAGGGACTTTAGCCGTTTATTCAAGGGCCGGATGGTATACCGAAGGCACTTACGGACGACTCTACTCACCTGCAACGACAACGAAAGCAAAGGTTGCATGGCCAGCAGTTGTTTAGCTGAATCCCCGAGGTTCCAAGTATTTCTCTCCATCGAACTTTGTTCGATTTCAATAATCTCTTAAATTCGACTTTTGTCTTCACTTTAAGCCGAATGGTCCACAAAAGGTTAAAGAATGATGTTCTTTCTGAAAACATCATTCTGACAGCAACACAGGCAACTAGAGTCTTTAATCAGCTAACGATGGATGTCTTTATTTTTTAGTTTTTTGATTTCTTCGTAGTCATAACTAGTGATCTCATACGGATTGCCATAAGGATCGCTAAAATAAATAGACCATGACAGAGCATGATCACTTTCTTTGAAATCAACACCATGATTACCAAGCTGCGTTTTCCATTCTTCGTAGTTTGTAGAATCCACAGAAAACGCCACGGTTGTATTTACCAAAGTGTCTGATTCAAAGAGTGTAATGTGAACACCACCATTTTCAATTGTTAATGGTCCACCTTCTAAAAACCAACGTTCAAGCGACTCAACTCGATTGAACCCTAATACTTCTTTGTACCATTGCTCCGCACTCAAACGATCTGGCGCATAAATATGGATGTGATCTATTTTCTCTAGCTTTGGCATAATTTTATCTCCATATACTTATATCTTAGAAAGGCATAACGCCGTGTAATGAGGCAGTACCAGCGTAGGGCCAAGTGACGTATGGTTCCTTATTACGTACGTTGTACCGAGCGTACTGGTACCCACCCTATTTCGCCCGTTGACCTCGAGACCCGATACCACGAATTGAGTTCAAACAGCACTGACAGTTTTTCACCTATGGCAGTATTGAGCTCAACATTGTCATAATCTTGTAGCATGATACCCACGGAGCTGCCCTCAACCTTTTCTATATATTGAACTGGAGCCCAACCCTGCTCACCTGCATCATTGGTTATAAAAATCCAATTGGGAAATTCGTCATCTATTTCACCCTGTTCGACTTTATCGCCTTGCTTCAAATAAAACGGATTTGGATATTCTGAGACATGTTGTTCAATAGTAACTACTTCCATATTTTCTCCAAAGTACATAACACCTTTGGCTAGGGAATCCCCAGATAATTCCGTAACTAGAGATGCTGCAGTGTGGTCAATGCATCGTATTTTTTGCAGGATTAGAGGGAAAATTTCAGATACGGCTCAACGCCGCAGTAGCGAGTCCAAGCAGCAATAATGGCGTCACTGCCGAAGAGAAGACAATGAAGCCGATCATTTTCGCCGCGCAGTTTACTTGAGTAAATGAGCAGCGAAAATGATTGGATGAAGCCCTAACTAATGTGCTCCACTAAACCATAATTGCGTTGCTGACGAAGCACTCTTTGTGTAAGCCCAAGCCGGGGGCAAATCGATGGCGCCAGCGCGCAGTTGACTGATGTCAATGAGCACTGGCACCAAGATTTAACGCCGCAGTAGCGAGTCCAAGCCGCAACCATGGCGTCACTGCCGAAGAGAAGGCAATGAAGCCGATCATTTTCGCCGCGTAGTTTACTTGAGTAAATGAGCAGCGAAAATGATTGGATGAAGCCGTATTATCGAGGCCAAGTAGCCATGTTATTCGTACTCAGACATGGGCACACAGGCACAAAACAAATTCCGGTCCCCATACACATCATCAATACGATTCACGGTCGGCCAGAACTTGTTGGCCTTGACTGTGGCATTCGGGAATACCGCCAGTTCGCGATCGTATGGACGGCTGTCGAAGGCGGGATCCATGATGTCGGCTAGCGTGTGTGGTGCATTGTGCAGCGGGTTATTGTTCGCAGGCCACTCACCGGCTTCGACCCGGGCGATTTCACCGCGGATGGCCACCATGGCTTCGATAAATCTGTCCAGTTCGGCCTTGGACTCAGACTCGGTCGGCTCGATCATCAGGGTTCCGGCAACCGGGAAGCTCATGGTCGGAGCGTGGAAGCCGTAGTCGTTGAGGCGTTTGGCCACATCCATTTCAGTCACGCCGGAGGCTTCTTTCAGCGGACGCAGATCGATAATGCACTCGTGAGCCACACGGTCGTTACGGCCGCGGTACAGCACTGGATAGTGCTCTGACAGTTTCTTCATCACATAGTTGGCGTTGAGCATGGCGTTCTGGGTAGATTCACGCAGGCCCTTGGCGCCCAGTAGCTTGATGTACATCCAGCTGATTGGCAGTATGCTGGCGCTGCCGTAAGGCGCAGCAGAAACGGCGCCGTTGTTGTCGCTTTCGCGGCCCGGCTTAACCAGAGTATGACCGGCAACGAAAGGAGCCAAATGCGCTTTTACGCCGATGGGACCCATGCCTGGACCACCACCGCCATGAGGGATGGCGAAGGTCTTGTGCAGGTTGAGGTGGGAAACGTCCGCGCCGATAAAGCCGGGAGTGGTCACACCCACCTGGGCATTCATGTTGGCACCGTCCAGATACACCTGGCCACCGTGTTGATGAATCACCTCACAGATCTCCGAGACGGTTTCTTCATACACGCCGTGGGTGGAAGGATAAGTGATCATGATGCAGGACAGGTTATCGGCCACTTCGGCCGCCTTGGCGCGCAGATCTTCCATGTCCACGTTGCCGCGCTTGTCACAGGCCACAACCACTATCTTCATACCGGCCATCTGCGCCGAAGCCGGGTTGGTACCGTGAGCCGACTGAGGGATCAGACAAACATTGCGGTGCCCCTCGCCGCGGGATTCATGGTACTTCTTGATGGCCAACAGACCGGCGTATTCGCCGGATGCACCCGAGTTGGGCTGCAGGCACATGGCGTCATAGCCGGTGATTTCCACCAGATAATCAGACAGCTCATTGAGCAGCTTTTCATAACCTTTGGCTTGATCCAGCGGGCAGAAAGGATGCAGGTTGGCAAATTCCGGCCAGCTGATAGGCAGCATCTCGGCGGTGGCGTTCAGCTTCATGGTGCATGAACCCAGAGAGATCATCGAGTGGTTCAGCGCCAGGTCTTTGTTTTCAAGACGCTTGATGTAGCGCAGCATCTCGGTTTCGCTGTGGAAGCTGTTGAAGGTTGGATGAGTCAGAATAGCCTCATCACGCAGCAGCGCCGCAGGGATGGACTCACTGCCCTTGGCAAGGATTTCAGCATCCAGTGCCGCCACATCCAGGCCATGACCGGCGCCCAGAATGATATCGAACAGGGCTGCCAGATCATCAGCGGTAGTGGTTTCATCCAGGCTGACACCCAGAGTGCCTTCGGCATCAATACGCAGGTTGCTCTCGGCGGCAATGGCGCGGGCCAGCACGGCGTCTTTGTCGGCCACTTTGAAGGTCAGAGTGTCGAACCAGCTAGCGTTGACCAGCTCAACGCCCTTGGCCTTGAGGCCGGCGGCGAGAATGTCGGTCAGGCGGTGGATACGCTCAGCTATGGTCTTCAGCCCTTGTGGGCCATGGTATACAGCGTAGAAAGAGGCCATGTTGGCCAGCAGGATCTGCGCGGTACAGATATTGGAGTTGGCCTTTTCGCGGCGGATATGCTGTTCACGGGTTTGCATCGCCATCCGCAGCGCTGTGTTGCCGCGGCTGTCTTTGGAAACGCCTATGATACGGCCAGGCATGGAACGCTTGTGCTCGTCACGGGTCACGAAGAAAGCGGCGTGCGGGCCACCATACCCCATAGGCACGCCGAAACGCTGCGCGCTGCCAAAGACCACGTCGGCGCCCAGGCTACCGGGAGACTTGAGCAATACCAGCGACATGATATCGGCGGCAACAGCCACAATCGCTTTCTGCTCACGCAGCTTGGCAAAGAGTTCACGCTGATCGTTCAGCTCGCCTGTCTTGCCGCTGTACTGGAACAGGGCACCAAAGAGTTCATGATTGAGCGCTTCCTCGGCGGGGCCTACGACGACTTCAAAACCAAAGCATTCGGCGCGGGTCTTGACCACATCCAGCGTCTGCGGGAACACGTCATCGGCAACGAAGAAGATATTGGCTTTCTTGGCCTTGGATACCCGTTTGGCCAGCGCCATGGCTTCGGCGGCGGCTGTGGCTTCGTCCAGCAGCGAGGCGGAGGCCAGATCCAGGCCGGAGAGGTCCATGGACATCTGCTGGAAGTTCAGTACCGCTTCCAGGCGGCCCTGGGCGATTTCCGGCTGGTATGGGGTATAAGCCGTGTACCAACCCGGGTTTTCCAGCACATTGCGCAAAATGACGTTAGGCACTTCAGTGCCGTAGTAGCCCATGCCTATGTAGCTCTTAAAGACCTTGTTCTGCTTGGCCAGACCCTTGATATAGGCCAGACCTTCGGCTTCGCCACAGGCTTCGCCCACGGCCAGATCCCGGTTCAGACGAATCGACCCCGGTACTATCTGCGCCGTCAGATCTTCCAGTGACTCGGCGCCAACATAGTTCAGCATCTCTTGCTGCTGCAGGGCGTCGGAGCCGATATGACGACGGATAAAGAGTTCGTGCTGCTCTAACTGAGTGAGGGTTTGCTTGGTCATGATTAACCTTGTTCCATGTTCGCCGGTATCCAGCCGTAGGGAGGCGGTGTACCAGTCTCTTTATTTAGTGGTAAAACAAACGAAGCCCCGGAGGGCTTCGTTTTTCAGCGACGCTTATTCTTCGTCGATGACAGCCTGATATCCTTCGGCATCCAGCAGGTTGTCCAGCTCAGACAGGTCAGAAGGCATGATACGGAAGAACCAGCCATCACCGAATGCATCGCTGTTGACCAGCTCAGGGCTGTCTTCCAGCGCTTCGTTGATGGCAATCACTTCACCGGACAGAGGGGCATAGATATCTGAAGCGGCCTTAACAGACTCGGCCACAGCGCAATCCTCAGAGGCGCTGACAGTGTCGCCTACTTCCGGCAATTCAACGAAAACCATATCACCCAGCAGCTCCTGCGCATGTTCAGTGATACCGACTGTGTAGCTACCGTCTTCTTCCTTGCGGATCCATTCGTGAGAAGAAGCGTACTTCAGTTCGCTTGGAATATTGCTCATTATTCTTGTTCCTTTCCCGTGTTTTAGAATGCTTGTTTACCGTTACGCACAAAGCCTGGCGCCACTACTTTAACAGCGACGCGCTTCTTGCGCATTTCGACTTCGGCCGTATCCCCAATGGAGTTCGGTACCCGGGCCATCGCAATAGAATAGCCCAATGTCGGTGAGAATGTACCGCTGGTGATCACGCCTTCCTGCTCTTGGCCGTTGGCGTCGGTAAAGAATACCGGCATGCCATGGCGCAGCACGCCTTTTTGCTCCATCACCAGGCCGATAAACTTGTCGGCTCCGGCCTCTTTGATGGCGCTCAGGGCTTCACGACCGATAAAGTCACGATCGCTCGGTTCCCAGGCAATGGTCCAGCCCATGTTGGCGGCCAATGGGTTAACGGTTTCATCCATGTCCTGACCATAGAGGTTCATCCCGGCTTCCAGGCGCAGCGTATCGCGGGCACCCAGACCACATGGCTTAACACCGGCCTCGAGCAGCGCTTGCCACAGGGCTTCGGCTTCTTCGGCAGGCACTATGATTTCATAACCGGCTTCACCTGTGTAACCTGTGGTGGCCACAAACAGGCTGCCTGCCTGCACACCGAAGAAAGGCTTCATGCCTTCAACGGCCGCGTTTTGCTCGGCTGTGAACACAGTGGCGGTTTTGGCCTTGGCATTGGGGCCCTGCACGGCAATCATCGCCAGCTCAGGGCGCTCGGTCACCGTGACATCATAGGGCTTGGACTGCTCGGCAATCCAGGCGAGATCTTTTTCGCGGGTGGCTGAGTTGACGACAACCCGGTAATGGGTGTCATCGAGATAATAAGTGATCAGATCGTCAATCACCCCGGCTTCATGGTTCAGCATGCCGCTGTACAGCGCCTTGCCGGAGACCTTGAGTTTGGCGATATCGTTGGCCAGCAGTTTACGCAGGAAGGCTTTGGCGTCGCTGCCGGTGACATCAACAACCGTCATATGGGAGACGTCGAACATACCGGCGTCCTGACGCACTGCGTGATGTTCTTCTATCTGCGAACCATAGTTGAGTGGCATATCCCAACCATGAAAATCAACCATCTTGGCATTGGCTTCCAAGTGCTTGTTAAAGAGTACAGTTTTATTAGCCATTGTTATCCCTTCTAGTCGGGGCTTTACAGTGTCACCCAGGGGCAACACTGAGTTAAAATGCAGCGAAATTATACCCTGCGTCACAAATTTGTATACAAGTGATTTTTCTAATCCGAACCATTATGGATTAATTTTTCTCATGGTTTGCCTGTAATTTTTTTACAGTAAATCACAGTGTGTGTATAAAAAACGCCCAAAAGCGACTGTTTTTGGGCGTTTTCCTTCACATACGGCTAACCGGGGATGAAGATTATTCAGGACGACACAAACGCGGCAGCTTGAATTTGTGTCCCATGGCCTGTTGCATGAACACAGTTTTCAGCCCAGCGACATTGTCCACCAGGTTGAGACCGAGATCGCGAATCGCCTTCTTCAGAGGATTACTGCCGGCAAACAGCCGCTTGAACCCCTCCATGGCAGCTATCATCTCCATCGCCTCGGCTTTGCGCCAGCGCTCAAGGGCGCGCAGTTCGCCATAGGCGCCGATATCCTTGCCTTCGCCGTGCAATGCCGCCACGGTTTCCACTATGGCGCCGGCATCGAGGAAACCCAGGTTAACCCCCTGCCCCGCCAACGGATGTATGGTGTGTGCCGCATCGCCGGCCAGCAACAAACGATGGCGGGCGAAATGGCGCGCATAACGCATCCGCAGTGGAAAGCTCTGACGTTCACTCTCCAACTGACACAGGCCCAGGCGGCCATCGAAGGCGGCGGTCAGCGCCCGGGAAAAGGCCTCATCATCCAGCGCCAGCAAGGCCTCGGCCTTTTGCGGCGGCACCGACCAGACGATGGAGCAGAGGTCGCTCTCATAAAGCGGCAGAAACGCCAGTGGGCCGTCGGCACAGAACACCTGGCGGGCACAGTCACCATGGGGTAACTGAGTACGAATGCTGGCGACTATGGCGTGATGACCGTAGTCCCAGAAGGTCAGCGGGATCTGGCACTGTTGGCGAACCCAGGAGTTGGCGCCATCGGCAGCCACCACCAGGGCGGCACTGAGGTTATCGCCGTTATCCAGCGTCAGCCAGGCTTCACGCTCACCAAAGGCGATACGCTCAAGCCGGGTGTGTTCCAGCAGTGTCAGCTGTTCCAGCTCTGCGGCTCGCTGGGCCAGGGCGTAGTGAATGGCATCGTTTTCGATTATGGTGCCAAGGGAAGTCTCGCACTGGCTCTGTGCATCAAACTGGATGCGCCCCATGCCGTCTTTTTCCCAGACATCCATCTTGCTGTATGGCCCGAGACGGGACTTGTCCAGATAGGCCCAGGCCCCCAAGTGTTCGAGCAGCGCCTGGCTGGCCTTGTTGATGGCACTGACCCTCAGGCGTGGCGCCCCCTCGACCGGCGCGGCACCGGCGGCATCTATCACCACCACCTTGAGCCCGGCCTGTTCCAGGCCGCAGGCCGTTGCCAGTCCCACCATACCGCCGCCCACCACGGCCACATCATAGCTTTGGAAATTCATCGTCACTGACTCCTGGAAAACAAACAAGCAGCCGATTGCCTGTGCCACCCCATGGCTCTGTGGGCCACCGGGGTCTTGAGAGGTGGGCACCAGGAGAGGATCCTGAGCCCCAGATTACGTCCGGCCACCAGCGGCCAGTAGTTGTTGGAAAAACCGCGCACCAGAAACTCAATATTGTTGATGGTCTGGCGTCTGTCCTGCTCACGGGCGGCATGATAGGCATGCAGCACCTGGGCTGCGCCTGGGTCGCCACCTGCGGCCAATACCGGCTCCAGCGTTTCCAGTACAGTGACCAGATCCCTGAGTCCCAGATTGAACCCCTGCCCGGCTATCGGGTGCAGAGTCTGGGCGGCATTGCCCAAATAAAGCGTGCGGTGATAGATGGGTCTTGGCATGTAAGAGAGGCTCAGTGGGTAGCGGTTGCGCTCACCCACAGCCACAAAACGCCCGGCTCGATAGCCGAAGGCCTGCTGCAGCTGCTGCAAAAACTCAGCCTGCGGCAGAGCCTGCATCCGCTTGGCCTCTTCATGGGGCAAGGCCCACACCAGAGAGAGCCGGGCCTGGCCGTCGCTGTCACCCATAGGCAGCAGTGCCAGGGGGCCGTGCTCGGTGAAGCGCTCCCAGGCCATGCCATTATGAGGCTTGTCGGTAGCAACATTGGCGATAACCGCGCTCTGGCCAAACTCAAACTGCTGCAACGCCTGTTGCTGCTGGGCACGCACCGAGGAGTTAACCCCATCTGCCGCCAGCAATAAACGGCAGGAAAGCCGCTGACCGTTACTGAGCATTAAACTATGGCCCGCCGCCGAAGTTTGCAGCTTCTCGAGACGCGCCGGGCAATAAAGCTGGATATCACTGTTGGTGATGGCGCCAAACAGCCGCTGGCCGACCCGCTCGAGTTCCACCACCTGGCCGAGGGAGTCCAGCACAAACTGCCCGGCGTTGAGCTCTGTCATGCCGAAATGGCCGCGATCCGAGACATGAATATCGGTTATCGCCGTGCCCAGGTCTTCAAGCAAAGGCCAGATGCCGAGGCGCTTGAGCTCAAACACTGAGCCATTGGCTATGGCGATGGAGCGGGCATCGAAACCTGGATGTTGCCTGGCGGGATCGAAGGCCTCGATAACGGCTATTTTCAGCGGACGGGAGAGTTTCCTGGCCAGGTCGGCCAGCCCCAATGCCAAGGTGGCACCGGCCATGGCGCCGCCGACAATGGCGATATCCAGCTCAGTGCATTCCTGACTCACAGCTTGGGCGTCAACTTGCGGGTTCATCTTTCCTCTACTCAGGCACGCTCAATGGGTGCCGTCACAGAAATGACAGGGCGAACGGACGCCCTGTCAATGCAGCGTATTATTGTCTTGTGTTTCGGCGTCGAGATCCGGCAACTCAGGGCCGAACTCTGAATAGCAGAGAATGGCGGCCATGCGAACAAACTCCAGCAGCTCGAGATATGCACTTTCGGATTCATCATCGTCGGCAACATCGAACTCTACCTGGGCGATTTCCGCCAGATCTTTGATCACTTCACGAACATCTTCCGATGCCTGATTCAAACCCGGTTGAATGATGGCGATGCCGGTGAGGAAGCTCTGGGTCCAGAGCGAGAGCGCCTCGACCCGCACTGTCAGAGGTTCTTCCTCTTCCGGCAGCAGCAGGGTGAAGCCAAAGTCAGGATCCTGCAGTCGATTGACTGTGTCACCAAAAAGTTCGGTTATCAGTTGTGTCAGTTCGTCGGGCAGGCGCTGGCCGTCGTTCATCAGCTCGAGCAGTGGCTGATACCAGGCCTGCTCCTGCTGTGGCACGCCGCCACAAATCAGGCCCACCAAGGCGCCATGCACTTCAACCGGATGCTGACCTATGTCGGCGTTGTCGAGCGCACTGCGCAGGCTTTCGATACGTAATGAGGGTGGGGTTGCCATAAAGCTGTCCAAGTATTGAATTTACCCCCGTCATGCTAGCAGAGTTAGGGAAGGCGACCAAGACTGGAATCTTACCCAAGCTGCGAGCCAGGTCGTGCATTTGGCAATGCATCCAGGCTTCGCCGTTTATCTACTGCCGGGATTTGTACCAAGCTGGTCAGGGAAACAGCAGCCAACGC
Organism: Shewanella sp. YQ_9; assembly: GCF_043103185.1. Classification (NCBI taxonomy): domain Bacteria; kingdom Pseudomonadati; phylum Pseudomonadota; class Gammaproteobacteria; order Alteromonadales; family Shewanellaceae; genus Shewanella; species Shewanella sp. YQ_9. The sequence goes on along the minus strand of NZ_JBICJO010000015.1, from coordinate 67,367 downwards.
AACAAAGCGGCGCTTGTCTTGCACTTTAACGCTGAGCTAGATATATTCCGCCACAGAGCCAAAGAAAAGGATCCCGTGCGGAAGATGAGTAACAGTGCCATAGATATCACCCTGTTGGGGCGCACCTACTCCATCGCCTGTCCCCCGGGTCAGGAACAGGCTCTGCAAGCGGTGGCGCAGAAATTGGAGCTGCAACTGGGCAAGATAAAGTCCCGCACCAACGCCATCAGCCGCGAGGAAATGGCTTTGATGGCCGCACTCAACATAGGCTACGAGCTCTATGAAGAGCAGCGGAAGAATCAAGATTATATGAGCCAAATGGATGACAGAATTCGTTTGCTGCAATCCACTCTTGAGCACGCATTGGTTGAGCGAAGCGCAAGAGAGGATTAAACTGAAATAGCACGAACCCTCACAGGTTCGACCCAGAATTTGCTCCCTGGGGTGTGCGACAGCTGGTAATGTCCCTGTGCCGATATTTTTAATCTCAGGGTGAATGTTTTACTGACATTGTGCATGCTCGGCGCGAACCGAGAAGCCTTAGGATGTAATCATTTACCCGCCTTGAACCTACGGTTCAAGGGCTACACCGGCATCGACATTCTGGGGAGCATCCTCATTTATGACTCACACAGACTCAAGCAGCCAAACCCGTGATGCGCGTTGCAAGACGATCAGGCAAGCCATTCGCCATGCCCGCAGGGCCATTCCCGAAGCCGAGCAGCATGTTGCCGCCCTCAAGGGTTGTGAGCAGTTTCTGACGCTGCTCGATGAACTGAGCGCCCAAGGCAGAGAAATCAAGACAGTCGCCCTCTACTTTAGCTGTGACGGCGAGCTGGACACGGCTCCCCTTATCGAAGCGCTATGGCAACGGGGAGTAACCACCTGTCTGCCGATCATTCATCCCTTTGCCCCGGGGCGTTTACTGTTTCTGCGCTATCAACTCTCCAGTCAACTGCACGCCAACCGCTTTGGTATCCCCGAGCCCAGGCTGGATATTCGCACTCTGGTGCCTTTGGCTGAACTGGATCTCATCCTCACGCCATTGGTGGCTTTCGACGCCCAGGGCAACCGCATGGGCATGGGCGGCGGCTTCTACGACAGAACACTGGCCGCGGCGCAGCAAAGCGCCCGAACTGTGCCATTACTGGCAGTCGGCTTTGCCCATACCCTGCAGTTGGTGGACTCCCTGCCCCTCGCCCCCTGGGATATCCCGCTGCCCTTTATCGTTACTCCGGACAAGCTGCATAGCTTCAACACTCTGACGGCTGAATCTTGCCCCGAAAAAGTGGTATAACGTCAGCCAGAGAAGTCGCGGAGTAAGCAAGTATGGCACGCCAGTATCGCAGCCTTGATAGACCAGACAGCGCCCAGCGGGCCAAGGTTAAGCAGCAGATGCAGCGGGAAACCTATCAAAATATGCGCCGACAACAGTCACAGCCCAAGGCGCTGCTCGGCGCCTTGCTGGGCGCCATTCTTGCTATGTGGCTGTTTCTATTTATGGCCAGCAGCAACAGCACTCTGGTTTGGCTGTATATGCTGCCGGCGGTGGCTGTGGGCCTGGGTGCCAGATGGCTGGGGAAGTGTTTCGAGTGGCAGCTTTTGCTGCCGGTTCCGCTGATTACACTACTGCTTTATAGCCTGGCACTCTGGTTGTTGCTGCGCTTTCATGCCTCGGATCTCCTGATAGTGCCGCTTTGCTGCGGTATCAGTCTTTACTGCGCCCGCCGTTCACTGAGCCCCATGGAGCAAAGCGCCCTGTGGCAGGCGAAGCTGGATCAACACTGAGACCTGGCTCCAGGCTTTTTATTGCTATTGCTGAAATATCTTGGTGAATTGGCGAATCCTCTTATGGCGTAGGCTTGAATCTCAGGGCAGGTTAGCACCAGACATTAGGCCGGCTGGCACTCTGCCCTGGCGGCTTCTATGCTGAAAGCCATATAGGCAGCTCATTATCATGCCGCCGAGTCGGCCTTGTCGTTTTTGGAATTCCACTCAAAGGAGAGAACAAGCGATGAAAAAGTCCATCCTGATCCCAGGTTGTTTGTCACTGGTGTTTGCCGCATCACAACTGGCCGCCGAAGAAGTCAGTATCTCATTACTGTCGGCCGATGGCCCAAGCCCCATAGGCAGCATCAGTCTCAGTGATTCCGCCTACGGCCTAGTGTTAACCCCCAACCTCAAGCAACTCACGCCCGGCGTTCACGGCTTCCATGTGCATCAAAATGGCAGTTGTGACACCAGCAGCAAAGACGGTAAGACAGTAGTGGGCGGCGCGGCCGGAGGTCACTTCGACCCTGATGGCAGCGGCAAGCACGGTTACCCCTGGACAGATGACAATCACAAGGGCGATCTGCCAGCGCTCTATGTCGATGCTGATGGCATGGCTTCCACACCTGTGCTGGCACCAAGGTTGAAACTGGCCGACGTCAAAGGTAAGGCACTGATGATCCACATGGGAGGCGATAACCATTCAGATCACCCGGCGCCACTGGGTGGCGGTGGCTCCCGTATGGCCTGTGGTGTGATTAACTGAGCCACACCAAACACAAAAAACGCGGCTCTTAAGCCGCGTTTTTTAATTCAATTCAAGCCAATGTCTTTTTAGCTTTGATCTTTTGTTGGCTTGGCACGTTTAGTGGCTTTCACTCTTGCCTCTCAAACGCTCCACCATACTCATCAAGGCCACCGCGATGGCACCGGCCACAATGCCAAACAGGGCGTTGAGCAAGGTAGGTGTCAGCGCTGCCAACACAGGGCCGGCCACAGCCAAAGAGCCTACCCAGTTGGCGGCATGGGTTATTTGCTCACTAACCCAATGCAGGCCATGGGTGAGAATGCCGCCACCTACCATAAACATGGCGGCGGTGCCCACTATGGTAAGCAGCTTCATCAGTTTGGGGGCAGCACTGACCAGCATAAGCCCAATACGCCTGAGGTTGTGGGCCCAAAAACCCTCGCCTCTGCGTCTTGAGAGATACAGCCCGGCGTCATCCAGCTTAACGATACCGGCCACCAAGCCGTAGACCCCGATAGTCATTACCACTGCAATGATAGACAGAGTGGCCAACTGGGTCATAAAGGCTTTTTCCGCCACAATACCCAAGGTGATGGCGATGATCTCTGCCGACAACACAAAGTCGGTACGTATCGCGCCTTTGACTTTCTGCGCTTCCCAGGCGCGAATATCCTCGACCTCTTTCATGGCGGCCTCGGCGGCGGCTTCATCGTCTGTTTCGGCAGAAGCCTTGCTGTGACTGGCCTTGTGCCAGAGTTTTTCAAAGCCTTCAAAGCAGAGAAACAAGCCACCGAACATCAACAGAGGTGTAACTGCCCAGGGAATAAAGGCGCTGATCAGCAAGGCTGCCGGCACCAAAATAAGTTTGTTGCGAAAAGAGCCCTTGGCAACGGCCCATACCACGGGCAGCTCCCGCTCGGCGCTGATCCCTGTTACCTGCTGCGCATTCAGCGCCAGATCGTCCCCCAATACCCCGGCGGTTTTCTTGGCGGCAACCTTACTCATTACCGCCACATCATCCAGGATGGTGGCAATATCATCCAATAGAGTCAGTAGACTCGCTCCAGCCATTTAAATCTCCTTAAACCAGGTCAATTTTGCGCTCTAAATAGGTTCGGTATGCGACATATTCAAGCGGCACCTGTGCACTTTTTCAGCGCAGTACTGCCACATCAGCCTGGCCGTATAGTAGCGCAGGGGCGCAGGCGGGCGCAGTAAAAAGTTCTTAACTTATGTTGCACTTCAAGAACTATTCTTCCGGACAAGATTGAGCGGCACTTTTCACAACAACTCGGAGTATACTAGGGCAAGTTCAAGTAAATTTGTCAGAATCAACAGGATGGCATTATGACCCAAGATGAAATGAAGAAAGCGGCCGGTTGGGCAGCGCTGGAATATGTCGAGAAAGACAGCATAGTTGGCGTGGGCACCGGCTCTACCGTCAATCACTTTATCGATGCTCTGGCTACGATAAAGGCCGATATTGAAGGCGCGGTTTCCAGCTCTGAAGCCTCCACCGCCAAGCTCAAACAGTTGGGGATCCCTGTGTTTGATCTCAATTCGGTAGACAAGTTGTCTGTGTATGTCGATGGCGCCGATGAGATCAACGGCCACATGGACATGATCAAGGGTGGCGGCGCCGCACTGACCCGGGAAAAGATAGTTGCGGCCGTGGCCGACAAGTTTATCTGTATCGTCGATAACACCAAGCAGGTCGATGTGCTGGGCAACTTCCCGCTACCGGTGGAAGTGATCCCTATGGCCCGCTCCTACGTGGCCCGTGAGCTGGTGAAGCTGGGTGGCGATCCTGTCTATCGTGAAGGTGTGGTAACAGATAACGGCAACGTCATTCTGGATGTCTACAACCTGAAGATACTGAACCCCAAAGAGCTGGAAGTGCAGATTAATGCCATAGTGGGCGTAGTGACCAATGGTCTGTTCGCCAACCGTGGCGCCGATGTGCTTCTGGTGGGCACCCCAGAAGGGGTTAAAACCATCAAGTAGGCCTTAAATCTTAAATGCCAAAAGCCGCCAGCAGGCGGCTTTTTTGTGGGAAATTGAGCGGATTGCAGAGCAAGAACCGTCGGCTCAAGAGTAAAAAATGGCCAACCAGACGCTAGTTTGATCCTCGGCGGTCCAACTGACTCTGTGGCGTACATGAGCGGGGATATTGAGCCAGTCCCCCGGGTTCAGGCTCACTTCTGAATCATCTTCATATTGCAGCCGGGCAGCGCCCTGCAGCAGCAATACCCATTCATGCTGCGCTTGATCGTACCATTGCCCTTCGGGTGTCACCTGACCGTGGGACAGAATGCGCTCAATTTTAAGATCCGGCGTGGCCAAAAGCGCGTCAAACTGCTCGGCATCAAGCTGCTTGGGTAAGTTGGCAAACAGATTGTTCATCTTGCTCTCCTGCGACATATGACCCGTTACTCAGCCTATCCCTATCTTAAATAGACTCCCGGCTTGCACTTGGTTTTACTGCCAGTTTTACTGCTTGCTTCACAGGGGCTCCAGCTGCTCGACCAGCAACTGCAGGTTACTGTTGCCGCGAAACTCGTTCACATCCAGCTTATACAGCAGATGCACATGATTGATGCTGGCATCAGGCCAGGTCTTGAGATCCACATTGAAGGCGATGGCATCGGCCATGATCCGGCCGCATTCGGTCTCCAGCACCAGTTTAAGGTGTTTCTCTGCCACCAGTCTCTGCTGCAAAATTCTGAAATGGCCGTCAAATAGCGGCTCGGGGAAGGCCTGGCCCCAGGGACCGGCATCTCTAAGCAGCTGCGCCGTATCCAGGGTAAAACACTCAAGCGGCAATTCACCGTCGGAGAACAGCTCGCCATTGAGATCTTCCAAGGTCAGCAGCTCACGGACACAGGTGTCAAAGGCCTCGGCAAACTGCTCGAAGGCATCCTTACGCAAAGAGAGCCCGGCGGCCATGGCATGACCACCGAACTTGAGGATCATCCCGGGATGGCGGGCATTGATAAGCTCCAGCAGATCGCGCATATGCAGCCCCTTGATAGAGCGGGCCGAGCCCTTGATTTCAGTGTCGCTGGCTTCGGCAAAGGCGATTACCGGGCGGTGGAACCTGTCTTTAATCCGGGAAGCCAGAATACCTATCACCCCCTGATGCCAGTCCGGCTGATACAGGGCAATACCCCAGGGCTGTTCACTCTCTTTGAGCTGCAGTGCCTCCAGGCTCTTCATCGCTTCTTGCTGCATGCCGGTTTCCAGCTCGCGGCGCTCGGCGTTGAGGCCATCGAGCTCGGCCGCCATCCTTCTTGCCTTGAGCATGTCATCACACAAGAGGGTTTCGACCCCGAGTGCCATCTCATCCAGCCTTCCGGCGGCGTTGAGTCTGGGACCAACCGCAAAGCCGAAATCGGCGGCCACCAAACGCGCCGGATTGCGGCGAGCCACCTCCAGCAAGGCGGTGATCCCCGGGCGACAGGCGCCGTTTCGCACCCGCTTGATACCGGCATCCACCAAAATACGGTTGTTGGCATCGAGCGACACCACATCGGCCACTGTGCCCAGGGCCACCAAGTCCAGTAATACCCCCAGATTGGGCTCGGCCAGCGAGTGTTTGGCGAACCAGTGACGTTTTCTCAGCTCAGCCCGCAGCGCCAACATCAGATAGAAAGCCACCCCGACCCCGGCAATCGACTTGGAAGCAAAGCTGCAACCGGGTTGATTGGGGTTAATGATGGCATCTGCCTCGGGTAATTCATTGCCCGGCAAATGGTGATCTGTAATAACAACCGTCATCCCCAGCGCCTTGGCGGCCCTGACGCCTTCGATGGATGAGATACCGTTATCGACAGTGATCAGTAGCTCGGCGCCCTTGCTGTGCGCCACCGCCACTATTTCAGGGCTGAGGCCATAGCCATAATCGAAGCGATTGGGGATCAGATAATCACAGTTTTCCATTCCCATCATTCTGAGCGCCAACAGACACACACTGGTAGAGGTGGCACCATCGGCATCGAAATCACCCATGATCAGAATGCGGCGATTGGCGGCGATGGCATCGGCCACCAACTCGGCACCTTGCTGCAAGCCCAACATGGTATCCGGCCTGAGCAGACGCTTGAGCACCAGTTCGCACTCGGGAGCCTGAACGCCGCGACTGGCGTAAATCTGTTTTAACAGCGGATGCAGATTAGCGGGTAAATGGCTGTCGTCCACCCTGGGACGACGGACGATTTTGTGGATCACTATGGGCTATTCTTGAAAATGGCTTTGCCGGGCAAGATAACAAAAAGGCGAGTGGGTTGCTCGCCTTTTTGAGTGAGATTTTTCGATTGAGCGCTACCGCTATTGAGATTAAAGGCTACGACTCTCAAGGTTGTTCAACAGATCTTTCGGTGGCTGATAACCCGGGATCAGGCTGCCATCTTCGAGGATCAACGCAGGAGTACCATTGATACCAAAACTCATCCCCAGTTGATACTGCCCCGGGATATTGGCATCACACTTGGCCATCTTGATACTCTTGCCGGCCTTGGCGTCATCCATGGCCTTGTGAGGGTCTTTGGCACACCAAACCGCTTCCATCTCTTCAGCGTTGGGTGAAGGCACGCCCTGACGGGGATAGGCCAGATAGCGCACTGTTATCCCAAGGTCGTTGTATTCCTGCATTTGGTTATGTAGCTTACGGCAATAACCACAGGTGATATCGGTAAAGACAGTCACCACATGCTTTTCGTTCTTGGCCTTGTAGACCAGCATCTTGTCTTCGAAGGACTTGAGCATCTCGAGTCTTGGGCCTGCAAGCGCCGCCTCGGTGAGGTTTTTCATCCCTTGATTCAGATCATAGAGGTTGCCATGCAGCAGCTTGGAACCATCTTTACTGACATAGAGCACGCCGCGATTGGTGATTGCCTGATACAGGCCTGGGATAGGTGAATCTGCCATAGAGATCACTTCAATACCCAAGGTGTCACTGAGCTTTTGCTTCAGCTGATCACCCGGTTCGGAAGCCGCAGAGGCAACACCGACAAAGGGTGTAACCGCCAGCGCCAGACACAGAGAGAATGCACGGGTTAACTTCATTGGAAATCCTATCTTATTTGGGCCTGATTGGTTTTTTATCGTCTCTCATCAGACCGGGCCAGAGGCTGAAAAGTTACAGGCTGTTGTCAGTGAAAGCAACTAATTGCGTGCCAGATCACCGAATTCAGCCTCTTGGATGATGCTGCTGATGCAGCGATTGCAACCTGGCATTGGCCACATGGGTATAAATTTGGGTGGTGGACAGCGAGCTGTGACCCAACAGTAACTGCACTACCCGCAAGTCAGCGCCATGGTTGAGCAAATGAGTGGCAAAGGCGTGTCTCAAAGTATGGGGCGACAGCTCGGTGCTGATACCGGCCCGCAACGCATAAAGCTTGATCCTGTGCCAGAAGGTTTGCCGGGTCATCATCTGGGCCCGCTTGGAAGGAAACACCACATCACTCTGTTTACCGCCGAGCAGCTCGGCGCGCGCCAGCTTGAGGAAAGACTCGATTTCGCTGACGGCCACCTCGCCCATGGGCACCAAGCGCTCCTTGCCGCCTTTACCCGTGATCCGTACCAGGCCCTGACGCAGACTCATCTGCTCCAGCGTCAATCCTACCAGTTCACTGACCCTGAGTCCGGTAGCGTATAACAGCTCAAGCATCGCCTTGTCTCTGGCTTCGACCGGGTCTTCCCGTATGGGCTCAGCCAGCAAGGCATCCACCTCGGCCTCGCTGAGACTACCGGGCAATTTGCGCTTGAGCTTGGTGGACGCGATACGCGCCATGGGATCTTCCGCTATCAGTTGCCGACGCAGCAAAAAACCATAAAAGCGCCGCAAGCTGCTCTTCAACCTGGCACTGCTGCTCTGGGCAACCCCTTTGTCGACACGAAAACCGAGGTAATCCTGCACCGCTTCGCGCCCGGCAGAGTTGAGCGTCAGCCCTCTTCCCTGCAGATACTGATCAAAATGGCGCAGATCATTGCGATAAGCCGCCAATGTGTTGTCGCTCAGGCCCTTACTGGACCAAAGGTCATCGAGAAAACCTTCAATCAAGGGGTCCTGAACATAAGCGGATGAAGAAGTCGCGGCCACAAACAATACTCCAATAAAAAACGGCGTCATCAAGGATAACGCCGTCTCGAAATGGACTCCAGTTACTCAGACAGCCTGTGCCGCCTTGGGGCTGACAAACAAACAGATAATCATCACTGTCAGGGTGGGTGGCAGCCAGGCCATACCCTCTTCGTAGAGAGGCAACGCCGACATCACAGGGGCCAGGCTTTCAACCCCGGAAACAAATGCCAGCAGCAAACTGTTGGGCTCGGCCACTTGGGTCAGCGGCTTGAGTGAAGCCACTGTCACCTTAAGGGCATCAAAAATCCCGAAGAACAAGGCCACCGACAGCGCCAATCTATGGGCAAATTTCGGATTGCGGAAATAAGGCGTCAGGAAGGTCACCAACACCAAAGCGATAGCCACAGGGTAGATGGTCATCAGCACAGGAATACTGATAGCCAGCAGTTGGGTCAGGCCTACGTTGGCCACCACGGCACAGATCACGCTGAACAGCACCACCAGGAAGCGATAAGTGGCGCCCGGGATCAACTCCTGGAAGAAGTCAGAGCAGGCACTCACCAGCCCCACAGCCGTGGTCAAACAGGCCAGAGTCACCACAGTGGACAGCAGGATAATGCCCATATCACCGAATTCGTGAGTCACATAGTTGGTGAGGATTTGACCACCGCTCTCGGCGCCCTTGGCCATATCACCTGCGGTTGCACCGAGGAAGAACAGCGACACATACACAAATGCCAGACCGGCGGCGGCTACCAGCGCAGCGCGCACCAGATAGCGGGTCTGCAAGCCAGGCTCAGACACGCCCTTGTTGCGCAAAATATCGATAATCAGCATACCGAACATCAAGGATGCCAGGGTATCCATGGTGTTGTAGCCTTCGATAATGCCTTTGGTCAGTGGGTGCTTGATATAGTCACCACTGGCTGCCGGTACTTCGCTGCCGGGCAGCAAGATAACGGACACTGCCAGCCCCATCAGCAGCAGAATCAGCACTGGGGTCAATACCTTGCCTATGCTATCCATCAGTTTGCCGGGAAACAGTGCCAGCAGCATGGTCACCAAAAAGAATCCCAGAGTGTAGAGCAACTGAGGCTTGTTCAGCTCAAGCCCGAGAATATTCACTACCGATGCAGGGTCTTGAATAAAAGGCAGCGCGCCGATCTCATAGGCTACCAGACCGGTACGAGGCGCCGCGAAGGCTGGGCCAATAATGATATAGATAGCGACTGCCAGAGCGGTCGCGGCAAAGGCCGGCAAGAGCTTCATCACCTTGCCCTGCGCCTTGGCCACAGCTATCAAACCGGCCAGCGGCAAACCCACGGCGGTAATCAAAAAGCCAATCATGGCCATTGGCATGTTTTCGCCGGCCAACTGCCCGGCAAAAGGAGGAAAAATCAGGTTGCCCGCCCCCAGGAAAAACGCAAAGGTCATGAATCCCAGGCCCAGGGTGTCACCAAGTGTCAATTGAGTCTTGTGCACTGTATGCCCCATCTTGTTATGTTTTTCTAATAAACTTAAGTGATTGCAACATTTTTAGCTATAGCTGAAATAATAGCCGTCGCGCTCGCCCTACTCGAGTGTAAAGCCTTTATTACAGATATCCGTGGTAAATTTGGCCTATTCTTGGCGAGTTTATGAACAAATGGCAGGGGGTTTTCGCTGCTTTGCTTATCCTAAAACTGTTTTACCTTGATCTAATTCGCAGAATGCCGCGAATTAAGGGGGAACACTAGTACCAGACCCTCTTAAAGTGCGCAATAAGCCAACCAAACAGCAGCCTAAAAACACAACAGATGCAAAACTCAGGATGAGAAAAAGTTGTTCAAGGTCACACCCAGCCCCAATTGAGGCAACAGGCGTAGCATTTTGCAAACATTTGTCGACTCCCCAACGCCCTTGCTGGTACGACCTTTAACACTTGTCCTGCATCACCAGCCTAAAGTTAGCAGCATCCCCTGCCAAAGTATGAACCAGACCGAAACAAAACGGCGCCAAAGCCTTGGCGAATGATGACTCTTTCGGGATAAAATCCCCGCCAAGCATTCTGCTTGGGAGGTTGAGCACTCAATGGCATTCAGTTTCAAGGCATTTCATATCGAAGATTACGGTTGCGGTATGCCGGTCAGTACAGATGGGGTGCTCTTGGGCGCTTGGGCGCCATTGACCGGGGCCAAGCGGGTGCTGGACATAGGGGCCGGCAGCGGCTTACTGAGTCTGATGGCGGCGCAGCGCAGTGAGGCAGAGATACTGGCGGTTGAGCTCGACAGCAGCGCAGCCCATGCAAGCCGTGCCAACTTCAAGGCTTCGCCCTGGGCGAGCCGACTCGCTTTGTATCAAGGCTCAATTCAGGCCTATTGCGATGAGCATGCCTTGGCAGACTCAGCGCTGTTCGAGCATATACTTTGCAACCCGCCCTATTTCGAAACCGGCCCACGCTCGGATGACCCCAAACGAGCCACAGCGAGACACACAGAGCATCTGAGCTTTGACGAGCTGTGTCTGGCGATAAAGCAATTACTCAAGCCACAGGGGCAGGCGAGCCTTATTCTGCCGGTTCAGAGCCTGGACAGATTTGCGTGCGCCGCAATAAAGGCAGGCTTGCGACTGGCCGCGCTGGTCAGTGTCAGCAGCACGCCTCAAAAGCCCAGTAACCGAGAGTTACTGCTGCTTGAACATGCCAAGGAAGGCGAAGCGGTTGCCGCGCCAAAAGCTCATTCCTCCCTCTATATAAGAGAAGCAGACGGCCGCTATTCGGAGGCCATGGCGCAACTGACCCGGGATTTTTACCTGAAACTCTAAGTCGTTGCCTGTTGCAAGGGACTTATTCTCAGCTTCCCAAGCGACAAGCTGTGCACGGCACCCCAGACAAGGTATACTCCCGCGCATTATTGTTTGAGATGCTCCCCATGCTATTTGAAGATTTCGATCTGGACCACAGGCTTTTGGATTCACTGAAAGCCATGGGCCACAAGACCCCGACCAGTATTCAGCAATTGGCTCTGCCTTTGGCGCTGGAGCAGCGGGATATTCTTGCCCATGCCCCAACCGGCACAGGTAAGACCGCCAGTTTCCTGCTGCCGGCACTGCAACATCTGATTGACTTCCCCCGCCGTCGTCCCGGCCAGGCCAGAGTACTGGTGTTGACCCCGACCCGCGAGCTGGCCAGTCAGGTTCACAGATATGCCTGCCATCTGGCGACCGGTCTTGGGCTGGAGATTGGCATAATCACAGGCGGTGTCCCTTACGCCCCACAGGAAGAAACCCTGGCCGGTAACCTGGATATTCTGGTGGCGACCCCAGGCCGCCTGCTCGAATATCTTGAGAAGCGCAAGTTTGAAGCCACCGAAGTGGAACTGCTTATCATAGATGAAGCCGACCGCATGCTGGATATGGGCTTCTCCCAGGTAGTGCAGACCATAGCCATAGAAGCGCAGGGACGTAAGCAGAACATGCTGTTCTCCGCCACGCTGGAAGGTGGCGGCGTGCGCCGTTTTGCCACTGAGTTGCTCAACGATCCTGTGTTGGTGGAGGCCGAACCGCCACGCAGCGAAAAAGCCAAGATCCATCAATGGATCCACCTGGCCGACAACAAGGAGCACAAGTTCGCTCTCTTGTGTCACCTGCTCAATCAGGAAGAAACCAAGCGCGCCATCGTCTTTTGCAAGACCCGCGAAGTGGTCAGCAGCCTCGAGGGTTTGTTGCTGCAGGCCGGGATCCCGGCCGCCTTTATGCGCGGCGATATGGAGCAGAAGAAGCGTTTCCAGGCTCTGGGTCGTTTCACCAAGGGTGAAGTCAAAGTGCTGTTGGCTACCGATGTCGCCGCTCGCGGCATAGATATCGAAGGCATCACCCATGTGATCAACTATGATATGCCCCGCTCTGCCGATGCCTATGTGCACAGAATAGGCCGCACCGGCCGCGCCGGCGCCAAGGGCACAGCCATCTCTCTGGTGGAAGCCCATGATATGCGGATCCTCAGCAAGGTTGAGCGCTATATCGAGCAGAAGCTGAAACGGCGTGTCATCGAAGAGTTGCGCCCCAAGCACAAAGAAGCCAAGGTGCCGACCAAGAAAAAGGTCAAAGCCAAGGATGCCAGCGCCAAAAACAGCAAGAAAAAGAAGAAGAAAAAATAAGCTTCGACTTAATTTCTCGTTTAAAAAGGACCTTTGGGTCCTTTTTTTTGTTACCTGCCTCACAGCCCTCCCGCCGCCGACAGCTTTTGACACATTTTATTTACAAAAACACATTTATTGGCCGCAGCTTGTCTGGTAATTTAAGCTCAGATTAAGCCTCCAGCATGGATATGCAGAAGAATATGAAGACATTTTTCCGAAGAATAGCGCCGCTGCTCATCATAGTGGTCGCCGTACTCGGCGCCGAACTCCTGATGATGACCAAGCAGGAGCCGGAGCAAAAAGCGGAAGAGATCCCGCTGCCTGTGGTCGACGTGACTCAGGTCGAACAACAGACAATGTCACTCAACCTGCCCTCTTACGGCACTGTGACTCCCAAGTACAAGACTCAGCTGGTCAGTGAAGTTCAGGGCCGTATCCTCAGCATAGCCCCGGCCTTTGTGGCCGGTGGCGTGGTGCATCAAGGCGATGAACTGGCGGTGATAGAACCTTCTGATTATGAGGCCGACCTGATGCAGGCTCAGGCCACTCTGGCCCAGGCCAAGGCAGCATTGGATGAAGAAATCGCTCGCGGCGAAGTCGCCAAGATAGAATTCAGCGGTTATGACAACGGTATGCCACCCGAGCTTGGCTTGCGGGTTCCTCAGTTGAAGAAAGAGCAAGCCAACGTCAAGTATGCCGAAGCGGCACTCGCCAGAGCCAAGCGCAACCTGGAACGCACCGTTATCCGGGCACCTTTCGATGCCATAGTGCGCGCCCGCAGTGTCGATTTGGGGCAATACGTTTCCATAGGCACCAATCTGGGTGAGCTGTACGACACGGCTGTAGCCGAAGTGCGCCTGCCGCTGGCCAACAAAGACCTGGCCTATCTGGAGTCGGTGGACAACCCTGAGACTCAGGTAACCCTGAGCGCCGCCCTGGCGGGTAAAACCGTGACCTGGACCGGCAAGGTAGTGCGCAGTGAGGGGGTGATAGATCCGGATAACCGCATGGTCTATCTGGTGGCCGAAGTGCAGGATCCTTATCTGCGAAAGCAGAAACAGACCGGCCAACTGCCGCTGAAATACGGCAGCTTTGTCAACGCCGTGATCAAGGGCCGCACCGTCGATGGCCTGGTGAAACTGCCAAGGTATATGGTGCGTAATCAGCATGTGGCCGTGGTAGACAAGGACAACAAGATAGAGATGCGTCACGTCAACGTGGTACGCACAGATCTTGAGTATGTCTACATCAAAGACAGCCTCAAGGATGGCGAGCGAATCTCCAAGACCAATCTCAACAATATGACCAATGGTCAGTTGGTGCGGGTTGCCAACAGCAAAGATAAAGACGCTTCTCACAGCGAAGAGGATGAAACTCAGGAACAGCGTCTGGCTGCGGCGGGTGAACTCTGATGGAGCAGGAAAAAGGAATCATTGCCTGGTTCGCTCGCAACAATGTTGCCGCCAACCTCTTGATGTGGATCCTGCTTATCGGCGGGATCTTCAGCGCCTTTCTGATCAATAAAGAGGTCTTTCCCAGCTTCGAACTCAACTATTTGCGGATCTCAGTCGCCTACCCAGGCGCGGCGCCGCAGGAGATTGAAGAAGGGATCACCATCAAGATTGAAGAGGCGATTCAGGACATCAGCGGCATCAAGAAGGTTACCTCGGTTGCCAGCGAAGGAGTGGGCTCTGTCACCATAGAGGTGGAAGACGGCTATGATGCCAAAGAGGTGCTGGATGAGGCCAAACTCAGGGTCGATGCCATTGCCACCTTCCCGGCCAATATCGAAAAGCCGGATATCTACCGGATCAAGCCGGAAAACAACGTTATTTGGGTGTCTGTCTATGGCGACATGACACTGCACGACATGAAAGAGCTGGCCAAGGAGATCCGTGATGAGATCACCAACCTGCCGGCGGTGACCCGTGCCGAAGTGACCGGGGTGCGCGACTATGAAATCGGTATCGAAGTCTCGGAAGATAAGCTCAGAGAGTACGGCCTCACCTTCACTCAGGTGGCGCAGGCAGTACAAAACACTTCGATAGATCTACCCGGTGGCTCAATTCGGGCTCAGGACGGTGACATACTGCTGCGTACCAAGGGCCAGGCCTACACGGGAGATGACTTTGCCAACATAGTGGTCAGCACTCGCGCCGATGGCAGCCGGGTGATGCTGCCCATGGTGGCCGAGATCAAGGATGACTTTGAGGAGCGGCTCGAGTACACCCGCTTCGACGGCATGCCGGCGGCCATCATAGAGATCACCAGCATAGACGATCAAAACGCCCTGGCGATTGCCGATCAGGTCAAAGGTTTTATTGCCGAGCGTCAAGCCACTCTGCCCAGCGGCGCCAAGCTGGACTACTGGGGCGACCTGACCCACTATCTCAAGGGCCGCCTCAACATGATGCTGTCCAACATGTTTATGGGTGCCTTGCTGGTGTTCATTATCCTGGCGCTGTTCCTGGATCTGAAACTGGCCTTCTGGGTCATGCTGGGGCTGCCTGTGTGCTTCCTCGGTGCCATGGCACTGATGCCGATGGAACCTTTTGGCCTGTCTATCAACATGTTGACTCTGTTCGCCTTTATTTTGGTGCTGGGGATAGTGGTGGATGATGCCATAGTCATAGGCGAGAGTGCCCATACCGAGGTTGAGCGTCACGGCCACTCGATCACCAATGTGATCCGCGGTGCCAAGAAGGTCGCCATGCCCGCTACTTTCGGGGTGTTGACCACAATTGCCGCCTTTATCCCCATGTTGATGGTGCCAGGTCCCATGGGGATCATCTGGAAATCCATCGGCATGATAGTGATCCTCTGCCTGGCCTTCTCGCTGGTGGAGTCCAAGTTCATTCTGCCGGCGCACCTGGCGCACATGAAGCCCAGCAAACCCAATCCCAACCCAGGGCCATTTGGCCGCTTCAAGCGCGCCTTCAACGAAAAAGTGCAACATTTTATCCACCACAGTTACCGCAACTTTATGGAGCGGATGATCCCCCACAGATATACCCTGGTGGCGGGCTTTATCGGCGTGCTTATTCTGTCGGTCGCCATGGTCACCAGTGGCAAGGTGCGCTGGGTGTTCTTCCCGGATATTCCGTCCGACTTTATCCAGGTCAATCTGGAAATGGATGAAGGCAGCTCAGAGCTCAACACCCTGGATGTGGTGCAAAAAATTGAAAATGCCCTCTATACCATGAACCAGCAGATGGAGTCCGAAATCGGCTACCCTGTGGTGAAGCACAGCTTTATCAATATGAGCAGCCGCACCTCGGCATTTATCTTTGCCGAGCTGACCAAGGGTGAAGACAGGGACGTGGACGGCGTGACCATAGCCGAGGCCTGGCGCAAGCAGTTGCCGGACTT
This sequence comes from Shewanella sp. YQ_9, assembly GCF_043103185.1. Taxonomy (NCBI): domain Bacteria; kingdom Pseudomonadati; phylum Pseudomonadota; class Gammaproteobacteria; order Alteromonadales; family Shewanellaceae; genus Shewanella; species Shewanella sp. YQ_9. Next base: position 51,277 of record NZ_JBICJO010000015.1, on the reverse strand, counting down.
GGTGGCGGTGAAGAAACTCAATATCAATGCCAGCACCAATGATGCCGGCGGCGATATCTCTTTCCGCTTTACCTCCACCGATCTGGAACAATTGTCTGCAGCCGCCAAAGAACTGAAACAGAAGCTTGCCAGCTATGAAGGCGTTTATGATATTGCCGATAACTTCTCCTCCGGCAGCCATGAAATTCGCCTCAAGATTCGTCCCGAGGCCGAGGCGCTGGGGCTGACATTATCGGATCTGGCGCGCCAGGTGCGTTATGGCTTCTATGGCTATGAGGCGCAACGAATTTTGCGCAACAAAGAAGAGGTCAAGGTAATGGTGCGTTATCCGCTGGAGCAGCGCCGCACCATAGGCCACCTGGAGAACATGATGATCCGCACGCCAAACGGCATGGCGGTGCCCTTCTCTACCGTGGCCGAACTGGAGCTGGGGGAATCTTACTCTTCCATTACCCGGGTGGATGGTCGCAGGGCGATTACAGTGACCGCCAACGCCAACAAGGATAAAGTGGAGCCCTCCAAGGTGGTGCAGGAGATCCAGGAGAAGTTTATGCCCGAACTCGAGCGTAAATATCCTCATATTTCCGCCAGTCTCGATGGTGCCAGCCAGGATGAACAGGCCGCCATGGTCGGCTTGTTACAAGGCTTCTTCTTCGCGATATTTACTATCTATGCCTTGATGGCCATTCCGCTCAAGTCCTACAGCCAGCCGCTGATCATCATGTCGGTGATCCCCTTCGGTATGATAGGTGCGCTGTTCGGTCACTTTATTCTGGGGCTGTCCATGAGCATTCTCAGTCTCTGCGGCATAGTTGCTCTGGCCGGGGTAGTGGTGAATGATTCATTGATTTTGGTGGACTTCGTCAACCGCGCCCGTGAGCAGGGTCAGTCAGTGGTCAAGGCGGCCATAGATTCGGGGTGTTATCGTTTCCGGGCGATTATCCTCACCTCGCTGACCACTTTTGTCGGCCTGGTGCCCATCATAATGGAGCGCAGCCTGCAGGCACAGATAGTGATCCCCATGGCCACCTCTCTGGCATTCGGTATTTTGTTCTCCACCCTGGTGACCCTGATCCTGGTGCCCATGCTCTATATCATTCTCGATGATCTGAGCCACAAGAGCCGAGCGTTTTATCACTGGTGGTGGCGGCCGAAAGAGGCAGAGGCCCAGTTAAACGAGTCGCAACACTGAGTAAGTGATTGAAGGGAGCCCAAAGGCTCCCTTCCCTTATCAGGCAACAAATTCAACTCTACCGCATCTCGTGTGGCTCCTAAGTGGGTGTTTTCTGATCCTGCTAGCATTTTTCACTGCGGCTCTTGGTTAGACTCCAAGTTATCTCCTGCATGCCTTATTGAGTCGTTATGAGCAGCACAGCCCAAAGCCAACCCACACTCGTCTATGACATACGCAACAGCCGCTATCTGAATATCACCGGCCGCTGCACCCTGAGATGCCGCTTCTGTCCCAAGCATAACGGCAGCAAGAGCATTCATGAGTATCAGCTGGATCTCAAGGTTCGCCCCCGCGGCAGCGATATCATTCCGCTGCTCGGCGAGGTAACCCGTTTCGATGAATACGTGTTCTGCGGCTATGGTGAACCGACGCTCAATCTCGAAACCTTGCTGGAAGTGGCCCGCGAAATAAAACGCCGCGGTGGTAAGGTCAGGGTCAATACCGATGGCTTGGGTAACCTGTTTCACAGGCGCAACATATTGCCTGAGCTGGCCGAGTGCGTCGATGCCCTGTCGGTCTCACTCAATGCCGACACTGAATCAGGCTACATTAAACACTGTCGCCCACGTCTGGCAGGTTCCTGGGATGCGGTCAACGCCTTTATTCGCGAAGCTCCCCGTTACATCAAGCAGGTGCAGGTATCGGCACTCGATGGCCTGGAAGGGGTGGATATCGACGCCTGTCGCAAAATAGTGGAAGACGCCGGCTGTCAATTCAAGCACAGGATCCTGGGACAGCTGGGTTAGCAAAGAGGCGGCACCAAGCAGATGGACCTGTAAACCCGCGCAGGCCCCATAGGGATGTGTTCGCGCCTTCAGGGGCCACAGTGTTAACTGCCCGGTGAGCGGTCGGTAGCTGCCGATGCCCACTGGGTTATTTCGTGTTAACATGAGCGCAATTTTCACTCTGGAGCCAGCACAGTTCCATGTTCAAAAAGAATACCGGACTCAAAGACACACCTCTGCTTATCTCGGCTCAGGGTATTCACTGGTCCCGGCAGCGCTTGCTGGCCGTTGCCAGTCAGCTGAGCATGTTGGTGATCACTGTGATACTCATTACCAATGTGTTGATCACCTTGGGCGAGCGACGTCTGCAGGAAGAGTGGGCGGTACAAAGATACAGCGAGCTGCAAACCGTTGGTGCCCTGCTGGCCGATAAAATCTCCTTCCAGCAGTTTCGCACCCAGATGTTTGCCAAGTCAGAGTATCTGCGCCAGTACCTGGATAATCCGGGACACAAAGAATATCAACGGCTGATGACGAGCTGGGAAAGCCTGAAGCGCAGCACCCCAGAACTGCTGGACCTGGCGCTGTTTGATGCCGACGGCAAGTTCCGTATCGCCACCAGCAATACCTTCGGCAGCATGTCCATGCCGCCGGCACTCCTGGGTAACAAGCGCAATCTGGGGGGGCAGGAAATCTATACCTCGGCATTGGAGTTTGCCCCGATTGACGGCCGCCTCGAGCCATACATTTACCAGTTGGCCTGGCTGGAAAATCAGGATCAGAGCGTGCGCGGTTATCTGGTCACCTACAACTCCATGTTGCAGATGCTGCAAGCGATAAAGCCCGCCTTCTCCAGTAATGCCTCACCTCTGCTGCTGTTTGACAATCAGGGCCTGCTTTATGCCGGCGCCTCAGATCTGGACCCTTTGGCCAGGCTGCCTGAAACCATGGGCAGCAGCATAAGACAGAGCTATCCGGCACTGTGGAGCAAGATGGCCAGAAGTAACTTTGGTCAATTCCACGGAGAAGACGCCACCTTCGTCTATCTCAAGGTACAACTGGCTTCGCAAAACGATACCAAGCGCGAATATCTGCTGCTTTCCTATATCCGCAATCACGACATCGCCTCCCGTTTCTTTCAGTGGCGCAACATCCTTTTGGCCTGCGCCGCCATACTGACCATTCTGGCAACCGCGGTTATCCTGCTGACCCATATGTTCCGCCTCGAACAGCGCGCCAGACAAAACAGTATCGAGTTGGCCCGCGGCCTGTTCCGCTCCAACCTGGGTTGTGTGCTGGTCAACCCCAGCGGCCGTATCGTCAGCGCCAATGCCACCGCCGCCCGCACTCTGCAACTCGAGCAGGATGAGCTGCCGGATCGCAGTTTGCAACGGATCCTGCAGTTGGAAGACGAGCTTTATTCTTCGATGAAACAACAGTTGGCGGATGTCGGCGAGTGGCGCGGCGAAGTGCAGCTCGAATCCCTGGACAATGCCCAGCTCAGATTACATATCCGCCGCTACAACGCCAGCAGTCAAACCTATTTGCTGATCACCTTTGAAGATATCGGCGAACTGAAACAAGCCCAGCAGGAAGCCTTCCTTAGCAAGCTATTGACCGGCAGCAATGTGGCCACCGCCCTGACCACGCCCTCTGGGCAGTTGCTCAAGGTCAATGAAGCCTTTGATAAGCTGATGCAACTCAACGGTGATCTCAGCCACAGCCTGGCAGCTTTGCTGGAAAACGATCTTGGCAACCAGTGGCAGAGAATTAGCCAGTTGGTGAGCATGCAAGGCCAGTGGCAAGGGCAAATACTCTGCACCCACAGCCACGGCAGTTGCCTGCAGGCCACGCTTAAGGGCTATCTGGATGAAGACGGCGAGATTGAATATCTGGTGTGCACCCTGGAGCAGGCAACCCCAAGAGGCAAGATTGAGGCCAGTGGCGATCTGGTGCCACACCGCAGCACCATCCTGGTGAACCTCAGGGATCTGGATCGCTACTTCAAGTCCATGTCCGAAGAGGAAAAGCTACAAGCCAGTCTGCTCCTGATGGACATCAGCCCCGAGGGCATGCTCAGCCATATGAGTGATATCGGCCAGCTGGAGAACCGCCAACACGAGGTGGAGATGCAGCTGCTCAGGGATCTGCCCAACAGCTATCAGATGTCCCATTGGCAGTTGGGTAAGCTGATTATCATACTACCGGAAACCGATGCCAATCAGGCGCATCACTATGCGGTCAAGGCACTGGCCAACTTGGGCGAAAACGGCTTGGCAGAAGGGATCAGTATAGGCATAGCCGCCTATCTGCCTGGCCAGAGCCTGGAGCAGTTCCTCGGCAATGCCGAAGTGGCGCTGAAACGAGCCAAGCAGACGGGTGAGCAGAATATCTGCCAGGCCTATACCCGTCAGCTCTGAGATGCAGCAGCCTTTGATACTGGTGTCAATCGGCGCTGTTTTTCGCGGCGCTGTTTTTCATGGCACGGGCCGTCGCATTCTACTTCAGTGACAGTTGATCTGGCTGGCCACGTCGGCTCTGCCGCTGACTTTGGGCTCTGTCTTGCTGGCCTTGATGTGTCTCTATGGCCTAAGGCCAGGAACGATTTCCCTCAGCATCCATCAGCATGGCATCTGCTACCGCTCTTTGCTGCGGACACAGAAGCTGGACTGGCAGGATATCAGCGAATTTCATCTGTTTAATATTCAGCGAAACCCGCTAATTGGTTACTACTCAGATAGTTACCTGGCAAGGCTGGCACAGCGCAGCCCGCTCAGGGCCAAGGCCCGCCGGGTACTGCAATCTTTGCCCGCTAACTTTGAACGCCCGGCCGCCTAGGTGTGTGAGTTGTTGGATCAGACGCGCCTTCAGGCTCTGCAACGCTCAACAACCCAGCGCTAGCTAAAAAAATCCCCGCAACTTGGCGGGGATTGTTGTTGATGGCGAAGCTTACTTAACGATTTCCATCTCTTGCAGCAGGTTGTCTGCATTATCCAGATACTTCATCACCCACAGCATGTAACGGCTGTCCACCTGAATGGAGCGGTTGATGTTATCGTCGTAGTTCCAGTCACCTATGATGCTCTCATAAACACCGTCAAACAGCAGTCCCACCAACTCGGCGCGGCCGTTGAGGGTTGGCGAGCCTGAGTTACCGCCTGTGGTATCCAGAGTTGAGAGAAAGTTGACCGGTACCGAGTCAATATCCTTGAAGTAGAAGTCACCATATTGCTTGGCCTTGATAAGCTCCAGCTCTTTCTTGGGAGCATCGAAAGGCTCAACCCCGGTGTCTTTCTGCACTATGCCTTCCAGACGAGTGAAAGGTACGGCGTAGAGACCATCTTTGGGTGAATAGCCCTTCACATGGCCCACCGTCACCCGCAAGCTGGAGTTGGCATCGGCATACACAGGTTTACCTTGCTCACGGTTGTAGGCAATGATGGCTTCCATGTACTGAGGACGCACCTTCATCAGCTCACCGGCCAACTCTTTCTTCTTCTGCTCCAGCTGCATACCTGTGTCATAGAAGGCCACGGCAAACTGGATCATAGGATCTTTCGAGGCCTTGAAATCGGCAACCGACTTGTCCATCCAGGCCAGACGCACATCTTTGTTATCCAGCTTGGTATTCTTGTACATCTTGTCCAGAGTCTTCTTCAGCTTGGCCTCATCGAGCTTGTTGCCTATGCCGAAGTACTTGTCCAGCGCAGGCAGGCGCTCAGACTTGGGCAGCGCCGCATAACGCTTGAGCATCTCAAACACCAGCGCCTTGTCGACACTGGCGGCATAACGGCGATCGATACGCTCCATACCGGCCTTGAAGCGGATCATGTCACGCTCCTGGAAACCCGGCTCACGTTCCATGTCCGGCAGCGCCTTTTCATTGGCCAGACGATAGAGCTCGCGGGCCGTTGGCAACATAGTGGTATACCCCAGATAGCCCAGGATAATGTCACGCTGCTGATCCGCCTGGCTTTGGGCGACCAGCTTATCCAGCTGTGCCAACACCTCGCCATACTGGGCCTTGCGGCTGCTGTCGGCATCGATCCAGCTCTTGAGCTTGGCTTCCAGGGCACGCTTGTCTTCCAGCATGGTCGACTTGCCGTAGAACTCAATCATCGAGGTGAAGTTCTTGGCATAGTTAGCCAGACCGGCGATCAGGCTCTCGTACTTGATGCGTTCATCACTGCCTTCCGGGGCCGTCTCTTTAATGATCTCGATAAAGCGCTCACGCAGCTCCTTGCCTTGTGGGTAAGACCACTCAAACTGGTTTTCCACTTCATTGCCGGTGCGGTATCTGTTGGTGCGGCCCGGGTAACCGGCTACCATCACAAAGTCCCCTTCCTTGACCCCTTTGGCCGACACCTTGAGGAAGCTCTTGGGCTCGTAAGGTACGTTATCCTTGGAGAAATCGGCCGGCTTGCCATTTTTGTTGACATAGGCGCGGTAGAAGGAGAAATCGCCTGTGTGGCGCGGCCACATCCAGTTGTCAACATCACCGCCGTACTTACCCACGCTGGCCGCCGGGTTATACACCAGACGAACATCACGGATTTCCAGCTGCTTCACCAGATAGTACTCGAGACCACCGTGGAAGCTGTAAACCTGACAGCGATAGCCATCTTCTTTTTCACACTGGGCCACCAGTGACTTCTCGGCCGCCTCGACGCCCTTGTAGAAAGCGTCGCCCTGCTTGTTGTCCAGGCCTTGCCTGACCTTGTCGGTCACATTGGTGACCTCTTCGGTGACATATACCCGTGAGCCCGGAGTTGCCGGCAGTTCTTCGGCAAAGTTTTTCGCCAGGAAGCCATCACGCAGCAGATTCTTCTCCGGGGTGGAGTTGTACTGGATGGAGCCGTAGGCACAGTGATGGTTGGTTACCACCAGGCCCTTGGGCGAAACGAAAGACGCGGTGCAGCCGCCCAGGCTTATCACGGCGTTCATCGGGAATTCGGTCAGCTTGGAGATAGACTTGGCGTCTATTTCCAGTCCTTTGGCCTTGAGTTCATCGGCCATGGCCGGCAATTGGTAGGGCTGCCACATGCCCTCATCGGCCTGAGCACCAAAACTGGTGGCTATGGCCGTTGCAAGTAACCATTTTTTCATTCTAGTAAGTCCATTCGCTGGTATCAGTTCAATTTGTTGTTTTTGTGCAACAAAAAAGCCGGGCACAAGTCCCGACTTTAACACAGACTACCAAGCGGCTACAGACTCGGAAAAATTCCCTTACAAAGGGCTTGTCTTAGGCCCCCAGCGTCGCATACAGCTGGGCAGCTATAATGCCTATCCCCAGGAGGGCCATCAGTGCCATCGCCGGTTTGCCACCGGCAACTTTATAGCCTTCCGGCGACTCACGCCGCTGTTTCAGCGCTATGGCTATCGGCAGGAAGATGATGATCACCACTAAAGGCACGGCGGCAAAACCCAGCAGCGCTGAAAAACCTTCGGGCAGATACAGGGCGCAGGCCAGCGGCGGAATAAAGGTCAGCAACCAGGTCTGCAAGCGGCCGACAAAGTTACTCTTGGCGCGGATAAGCTCGGCGCTGAAGTCAAACAGGCTCAGGGTCACTCCAAGAAACGAGGTGATCAACGCCAAGTCGGCAAACAGCCCAATGCACTTGCTCACCAAAGGCTGCTCGCTGATGGCCTGTAAGGCACTGATGAGTTTTGACAGTGAACCGCCAAAGCCGTGAATGGTATCGCCGCCAACGGTACCTAGGGTTACCAACAGCCAAAGCAGATAGCAGGCCAGCGGAATGCCGGAGCCTATCAGCAGCACCTTGCGCAGGGAAACCGTGTCACCATCGAGATAGCGCACCAAAGTGGCAATACAGACATGGAAACCAAAAGAGGTAAATACCACAGGCACGGCGGCCAGCCACACATTGGCATAGGAATCGGTCGGCGCCTGCTCCAGTAAGGTATTCATATTCACCTCAGGCAGCAGAAACAGTACCACCAGCACCAGCATGACTATCATGGCAGAAAACAGCCCGCGGGAGAGCTTATCGACCCAACCGACTCCCAAGGCGGCAAAACTGCCAAGAGCCAGGGTAAACAAGAGTACCGCGTCCTGGCCATCCAGGGTCATATCGAACCAGGCCTTGGCCTTGAGCACCAGGAGATCAGCGCCACCGGTCAGGTAGGCGGCGGTCAGGGCAAACAGCAGGCTGAGAAAAGCGGCGCTTTGAATCAGTTGCCCCGTCTTACCCAAGGCTTTACCTGTGATGGCATGCAGGTTATCCCCCACGCCGGAGCGCAGATTGACTTCCAACATCAACAGTGAGGTGTAGGCGGAAATGCCCCAAATGACCAACATCAATAACAGTGCCGGCAGTAAGCCCATGGCAGCCGTTGCCAGTGGCAAGGCCAACATACCGGCGCCAATCGCAGTACCCGCGACTATGGCTATAGAGCCCAATATTTTTAAGTTCACTAAAATTCGTCCTGTTCTTTTGTCTTATTATCTTTAAGGTCAGATTTAACTCATGGGAAAGGCGAATTGTCAGCGCAGCTGGCAAGCTGTAACGTCTTGGCCGCAGATGAAATTCCGCCTTACGGAGTTTCATTGGCCCCAACAGCTCAGCAAACAGAAGAGGTATGCCACCAAGCCACTGGGGCTAACTAAATCGTGGACAGCGGAATTTGGGACTGCAGAGATGCAAACTCAACACGGAGGCTCTTTCTCAAAAAATTGACTTAACCGGGACATTAACAGAGCCACAGCCCTTGGGCAAGCGGGGAAGCGCGACTATCGGCCCTAAGGCGAAAAGCAGGCCGGTTCCATCAAAAACAGGGCAGAATATCATTATCGGTAAATGCGCCGCTGCTGATATTAGGGAAAGTGCGAACAAGTCCTCGTGGCGTTCTCTTTTGTAGGGATTGGCTTGCACAGCAATTGGCGTTCAAAGCATCCAGGCAGAGCCTATTCACTGCGATAGCCTATCAGGACAATATCGCAGTGAATTTAAGCCCAGTCGATCATGACTCACGTATTGAGTTCGACTCAGGCGACCTCAGCTTGTGGCTGTGGAACTATGTCAGCTGTGTCACTGAGGGCATTCTCGCTCTTGGCCACCACGCTGGCGGCAATACTGTTACCCAGCACATTGGTAGCCGAGCGGCCCATATCGAGGAAGTGGTCGACCCCGAGCAAGAGCAGGATCCCCGCCTCGGGAATGTTGAATTGCCCAAGGGTGGCGGCAATCACCACTAACGAAGCTCTGGGCACACCGGCCATCCCTTTGGAGGTGACCATCAACAGCAATAACATGGTCAACTGCTGCCCCAGACTCAGCTCAAAGCCATAGGCCTGGGCAATAAACATGGTAGCAAAGGTGCAATACATCATGGAGCCATCCAGGTTGAAGGAATAACCCATTGGCAGTACAAAGCTGGAGATACGTTTGCTGCAGCCGAACTCTTCAAGCCGCTGCAACATTTTCGGATAGGCCGACTCAGAGCTGGCGGTGGAAAATGCCAGCAGCAAAGGCTCACGCATCAAGCTCAGTAAACGACGGATACGGCCGCCGAGGAACAAGGAACCCGCAGCAATCAACACCAACCACAACAGCCCCATGGAAAGATAAAACTGTCCCATAAAGCTGCCATAGGTGAGCAATATGCCACTGCCCTCCTTGGCCACCATGGCACCTATAGCGGCAAATACGGCAAAAGGAGCAAAGTTCATCACATAAGCTGTCACCTTGAGCATGATATCTGCGCCACTGCTGAGCACTGAAATCACCGGCTTGGCATGTTCACCGCAAGCCGCAGCCGCCAAACCAAAGAAGAGTGAGAACACCACTATCTGCAGAATTTCGTTGTCGGCCATGGCACCGATAACACTCTTGGGGATCGCATGGGAGACAAACTCTCTCAGGCTCAAACCACCGGCCTCCAGGCCTGTCACGGCATGGCTGTCCGGCAGCGCCAGGTCGAGCCCCACTCCCGGCTCCAGCAAGCTGACCATCAAGAGTCCCAACAGCAGCGAGATAACCGAGGCCATCATAAACCAGGAAAGTGTCTTCAAGCCGACCCGGCCAACAGTGCGGCTGTCTCCCATCTTGGCAATACCCACGGTCAGGGTGGTAAACACCAAGGGAGCTATGATCATCTTGATCAGATTAAGGAATATATCTGTGAGTATGGTAATGCTGTCTGCAAAGGTCTGGGCTTGTTCGGGGGAATACCAGCGCAAAATCTGGCCTGTCGCAATACCCAGCAACATGGCGAGAATAATCGACAGGGTCAACTTGTTCATTTTCATTATCATGTGTCGTGCTCCAGTGAATGCCTGGGAGATGGATCCGCCGCCAACGCAGGGGTGCAAAAGGCCATAAGGCCAGAGAAATGCATAAAAAAGCCAGCTCAGATCCAGACAGAATGTCTTCAATAACGCTCATGACTTACATGCATATCCTATGGAGGCAAAAACTGGCATAAGCAGTCCTGGAAGACGGTGAGATTGCCACTGGAGTAAGCCGATGAGCGTCAGCATCTTGAAACGTATCGTCCCGGAAGGGAAGCCTTAAGACTGGGTGGGCAAGTCGTCACCGTCATCTCTGACGGCTAAAAATGGCGCTTGCACTACAGGCTCGATTGGCGGGATAAGGCGAGTCAGTGTCCAATTCTATATAAATTTCAAATTATTAAAAATGTTTCGACACTAACTATTAAGATGGAAACTTTTAAAAAGAAAACCAGATTAACTGAAGATGAAACTTTATTTATCTAACTAATTTAGTGAGTTACTTCACGGCATTGTTGCGCTTGAAAAGACCACCAGGCATGAAACAGTAGCCGCAGCAGTCGCTGCGGCTATCGAGTCAGCTTTGGAAAGCACTTATCACTCGGCTATCCAGGCCAGTTGCCAATGACTGCCGACACCGGGTTCAAACTGGGTCGCACTGGCCGACCATTGGCGGCAATAACCACTTTCCGGGAAGGGCTTGCAACGGTATATCTTGCCATCTTTGGGCTGCAGTACCCTGGTTCCCTCTGTGTATGACCCCAAACCATCAGGGAAATGGAAATCCGCCGGCGCCGCATCACCGGCTTGACGCAGGAAGAAACCAAACTCCTGGGTCAGCTCCTTGCCCTCTTGGGTCTGAGCCTTCAACTGCATGTGGTAATGTCCGGCAGCGGGCTCCAGCACTTCGATGTTGAAGTCGGCGCTGTTATTGTCAATCTGCTGCACGGCAGAACCGGATGCCTTGCCGTCATGAGTACTGATAAAGGCACTGACCTGCATTCTGGCATCTGTGGTTACAGTAAAGCCAACGCTGGCCTTGCCATCGACTATCTCATAATTGTCGCTCAGGCCGCTGACACTGAAATCGCAGCCGGGCAGAGGCGCCAACTCAAAACCAGTTTCGACCCGGGTAATCCCGGAATCATTCTGGGCGAAGACATCATTCTTGCCATAGACGGGCACTATCTCACCATTGGCATTCAATTGCCCTGCCTTAAGGCCGGTGCCACCGGCATTGATCGCCTCAGCCAACAAACTGGGCCAGGTATTATGATTACCCTGCCCGGCATCGGCTATGGTGAGCCGGGTAGACAACGAAGGTTGTTCTCCGTTGTCACCAAACACCCGAGTGAACACCTGATCGCCAGCCTTAAGATCCTGGGACGGGTTGATATTCCCCACGTCCTGCCATTCGGAAGGAGTCGGGGCAGCGCCGTCAAAGTTCACATCTATGACATTGTAGAAACTGTTGCTGGTATCCCCCACTTCCCAAACCGCCAGCACAAGCTGATAACCGCTACGCTGTGGCAACTGACACTGATGCGTCAGCGTCTTGGGAGGCTGCACCATGCCGCCATCGACACTGCAAAATGGTTCGGACTCAAAGGCCGCCCGGCTCAAAGGTGCGTTGGGGTCCCAGTTTTGCTTGGTCAGATAGTAACGCCAATCGCGGGTAACATGATTGGCGGTCAGCTGCCAGGTAAAGTTGATAGGGCCGGCACTCACAGGTTGTTTGGTCCAGCGACTGGATGACTGCTGATCCAGCTCTCTGAAACTGGCATTTCCGGCACTGGCTATCTGACCATCGGCCGGGCCGGATGCCGGAAATCCTGAAGGCCCTTCGACGCTTTGGGGTTCCCACTGAATCGCACCACAGCTGGTGTTGTTGTGCTGATTACAGGCGTAGGCTCTGGACTCTGGGCTTTTCACATAGCCATGAGCCAACACCTGGGTAGATAACCCTACCCCAGCGGCTGCCAATGCCAAGGACAAAGCTGTTGTTTTAAATGATGATTTAACCACTTTGCAATACTCCATTTTGCTGCCTTAACGACAGTTCCTTGAACAAGCGGTATTTGGGCACACAAGAGAATGACTCTGTTGCAGACACAGTCAGCGACTGTGGCAGCCCCGCTATCTTAACCCGAGGGCCTTAGACCGGAAGCTTTGCGTCCTGAGCTTTCGCTCAGTTTGCCAAATACCCAGAAGCTCCCACCTCAGTTTCCTGCGGCTGAGAGTTCTATGAGTAAAGGCAAAAATGACAACGATGTCAAAGAAGAATTTCTTTAAAAACCAAAAAGTTAAAAACAGACAATGCGTACAGCATACTGAGCATCACAACATCTGCTTGATTCATATCGGATAAACGAAGTACCGTAAAATCCCCCTGTCACTGAGCCGACCAGTGTTGCCATGACGAGCTTTATGGTTATAATGGCCGCCTCTGTCTTAGGGGAGTAGCTAACCTGGGTCCCGCCCAGGGGTAAGCATCAACACACTTGGCCTCATGCCATGGTGCTTACAGCAAGTTTAGGCTTGCCAGGCAAGACCTGAGCACGGTATACCGCACAAATATAAAGGGGTGGGCGGTGGACTGTGCTTGGAATTTTGCCACCCCTAAGGAACGCCCATTTTGGAAGCACTCATCGCCTCAACTCTCACTGTCGCCGTAGCCGAAATCGGTGACAAGACTCAGCTGTTGGCCCTGTTGTTGGCCGCCCGTTTCAAAAACAAGACCGCGATTATCTCCGGGATCCTTGTCGCCACCCTGCTCAACCATTTTGCCGCCGCCTGGCTGGGCCAATGGGCCATGGGTTGGCTCAGTGCCGATATCGGCCGTTACCTTGTTGCCGGCAGTTTCTTTGCCATCGCCCTCTGGGTGCTGGTGCCCGATAAGGTCGATGCCGAAGAAAGCCGCTTCTACCGTTATGGCCCCTTCGTGGCCACCTGTTTGCTGTTCTTTATCGCCGAAATGGGTGACAAGACCCAGGTCGCAACCGTGGTACTGTCGGCCAAATACGATAGCCTGCTGATGGTAGTAACAGGCACCACTGTCGGCATGCTGCTGGCGAATGTTCCCGTGGTGCTGGCCGGCCATTTCAGTGCCGACAAGCTGCCCATGATCTGGATCCACAGAGGTTGCGCCCTGCTGTTTGCCCTCTTGGGGATAGCCACCCTGCTGTGGGAATAGGGAAACCGCTGACAGCGCAAAAGGGGCAGCTCAAGCTGCCCCTGTTATTTCCGGCGTGCCACTATCAGCTGGCCAGCATCTCTTGCACCCGGCGGCCGTAGTCGGCATCGGCCTGGCTGAAGTGGCCAATCATTCGCTGCTGCACATCCTGAGTCGCTTGACTCAGAGTACCGCAGATATTGCTGATAAGCCTGGCCTTTTCTTCTTCCGGCAACAGGCGGTAAAGGTTGCCAGCCTGGGTATAGTCATCCTGCCCATAACGGCTGTATCTGTCGGCTTCACCATCCAGGCGCAGCGGCGGCTCTTTGAACTCTGTGGCATCCTGCAGGCCGCTTGGCTGCGAGTTGGGGCCATAGTTTGCCGACGCATCGCCACCTGTCTGGCTTCCATGGTACGGGCACTGAGCCCCGGCCATGGCACCGGCACGTTGATGGTGATTGGCCTGAGTCGCATGGGGGCAGTTCACCGGCAACTGGTTATAGTTGGCTCCTATCCGATAGCGCTGGGCATCGGCGTAGGCAAACAGGCGAGCCTGCAACATCTTGTCAGGTGACGCGCCGACACCGGGAACCAGGTTACTCGGCGCCAGTGCCACCTGCTCTACTTCGGCGAAGTAGTTCTGTGGCAGACGATTGAGCTCCAGTACCCCAACCTCTATCAGCGGGTAGTCCTTATGTGGCCATACCTTGGTCAAATCAAACGGGTTGATATGGTAAGTATTGGCATTGGCTTCCGGCATTATCTGCACCTTGAGCTTCCAACGGGGGAAGTTGCCATCCTGGATTGCCGCCACCATATCACGCTGGGCATGATCCGGATCGATTCCCTTCACCTTGGCGGCCTGCTCTTCAGTCAGGTTGGCTATGCCCTGCTCTGTCTTGAAGTGGAACTTGACCCAGAAGCGCTCCCCCTTGGCATTCCAAAATGAGAAGGTGTGCGAGCCAAAGCCATGCATCTGCCGATAGTTGGCCGGAATGCCCCGGTCAGACATCAATACAGTCACCTGATGCAAGGACTCTGGGTTGAGCGACCAGAAGTCCCACATCGCCTGAGGGTCTTTCAAATTGGTGTGCGGATTCCGCTTCTGAGTGTGGATAAAGTCAGGAAACTTGATGCCGTCACGCAGGAAGAAGGTGGGGGTGTTGTTGCCCACAATGTCGTGATTACCGCGCTTGGTGTAGAAACGCACTCCAAAGCCACGGGGATCGCGCTCGGCATCGGCGCTGCCCATCTCACCGCCTACGGTCGAGAAGCGAACAAAGGCCTCGGTCTGGGTGCCAATCCCCTGGAAATGTTCGGCTATGGTGTATTGGCTCATATCATTGGTCACTGTGAAGGTGCCATAAACCCCCGTGCCTTTGGCATGCACGACCCGCTCTGGGATCCGCTCGCGGTTGAAGTGGGCCAACTTTTCAATCAGGTGCCAGTCCTGCAGCAACAGGGGACCACGCTCTCCGGCGGAGAGGGAATTCTGATCGTCTGCGATGGGGGCGCCGCTCTGGCTGGTGATATATTGCTTCTGACTCATCTCGTGCTCCTTAATCCTTTGTCTCGTTTAACCAGTTTTCAATCACATCGAATATGGTGGCCATAGGTGCTCCCTTGAGCAGTCGTATTGGCGATGTGGTCATGTTAGTCAGGCGACGATATTTTTAAAAACGATTAAAAATGATTATCATAATTCCATTTATAGATTAAGTTGAATTTGGGATTGAGAAATGGGGATAAGAAGTGCATAACCGAGATAGCAGTGACTGCCATTCGAGATGAAAAACGGCTGAAGCAGAGCAAACGTACATTGTCACGAAAGCAACAAACCTTATAGAAACCTGCGTCTGGGGCCACCTGACACCGGGTTGTCAGCCTTGCTGATCCTCTGATTTTTCCGGGCTTGCCTGAGGGGCGGCCTGCAAATCAGGCTCTGGGCTACGATAGAGTTTAACCAGGTAATAGGCATCGATAAGTACTATGAAGAAGTTCACCAAAGCCACAGGATATGCAGCAATGGCGATCCCATAGGCAACAAACAGCGCCGCTCCAAGCAGGTTCCACCAGCGCAGTCGTTTGATATTGGACATCATCAGAGAGATGGCCACCACTACCGATGCCAGATAACCGACCCACTCCCATATATTGATTGTATCCATTCAAGCTCCCCTATTTGGGATGGCTAATGGTGTCGAGATCCACCAGATCCCAACACCCCTGATTACGATAAAGGCGTTTACCCTTATAAGGATAGTCGGCCACATCATGGCTGAGGCGTTGTCCCATGACTAAATATTTGAGCGGCCTCTCGGAAGTGTTGTTCATGCCATGAGCCACACTGCCGGCCGGGAAAGCGATAAAGTCCCCGACCCCGATGGCGAAGACTTGTTGATCGATACACACCTCGCCTTCACCTTCGAGCACATAAATACACTCTTCTTCAAAATAATGAAGGTGGTATTCGGTGCTGTCACGCCCGGGCGCCAGCTCAATCAGATGCACTCCAAGATGAGCAAGACCGATGACATCACCGAGAGATTTTCTAAGTCGCACCGCATTGGGGTTGAGGAAATGCGTCCGCTCCTCCCCTTTCATGGCATCTATCTCACTGGCTTTCAGCAGAAACTCCCTGGCATTCATCTCTGTCCCCTGAGTCAGAGCGCCCTTGAGTGAAGCTGTCAGCGCTTGACCACGGCCGCGGTCATACGGGAAATACAGGTCAGCTCACCGGCGCTGTTGTGAATAAGCACTTCCCAGACAGAGCTGCGTTTGCCCAAATGTACGGCTCTGGCTGTTGCCTTGAGTTCACCATTGCGGGCTGCCCGCAGGTGATTGGCGTTGATCTCCTGACCTACACAATAGTAGTTTTCAAAGTCCACCGCAAAATTGGCGGCATAGCTGGCCACCGTCTCTGCCAGCGCCACATTGGCACCACCATGTACTATCCCAAGTGGGTTGTGGATAGCCGGAGACGCCGGCATGCTGGCTACCATATAGTCATCACCTATCTCTGTGATGCGGATCCCCAGGGTCTGCATCAAAGTGCCTTTGCCCCCTATACCGGCATCCAGTTTGGCACAATCTTCCAGGGTGATGGGTCGAAACCAAATACTCATCTTATTGTTATCCTTAGTACTCCAATAGGAAAATCAGTGTACTTGGCTGCCTGTATCCAAGTAAACCCGGCCAGCGCAATCCTCTGACCGGGTGAGTGTCAATCAAGACTTGAGAGCTTTAGCCGCGGCGGCGCAGCCCCAATGCTACGAGAAACAGCAGTGACAGATACCCCAAGGCACCACCATCATGCTTGGAAGGCTCAACCTTGGCAGGATAACTGAGTGCCACTATCACAGGGTCATGATCCGAAGCCGAGAAGGCATTGTCAGACTTGGGCAATTCACCTGTGTACTTCTTGCCATACTCGAACATGTTGGATTCGACCGAGTTGATATGCCAGTCTTCAATGGCAACCAAACGCTCCGCCAGACTGGCGTTGGCCAGTGCATGGTCGAGATTTCCCAACTCACCGTTATAGCTGTAGGAGAAAGTATCGACACCATGGGCCAAGGTGTTGAGGTTGATAAGTCCATACCCCTTGCTGATTTCAGTTCCCTGATGCTCATAGACCTTACCGTTCAGAGTGGTCCAAGAGGCGGTACGCAGAACCCGCTCCGATTGGGCGGCATCATAGTCGGTCAGCACCCGCACAGGATCTTCCAGACCATAGGCATTGAGATCGCCGATCACCAGGAGATCGCCGTCGATCTTTTGCAAGGCTTCTCCCAGAACTTTGGCAGCTGACACCCTGAAGGCGTTGCATTTACCCTGCAGATCCAGAGGATCCCGGTTCTCATCAAAGTTCAGCCAATCCTCAAGACAACCCGAGCCCTTGGACTTGAGATGATTCACCACCAGAGTCAGGCTCTGATCTGCTATGTTGAACTTCTGTCCCAGACTGTAGCGCTGATACTTATCAAAGGCAGGGCTGGCTTCCTGTTTACCATCGACTTCCCGGCTGGCAACCGCTTCAGCAGCATGCTGCTCTGGAGTCGCAATCACAAAAGCCTCGGCTGCCGGAGTCACCCTGGCCGGGCGATAAAGCATGCCCACGCTAATGGCATCACCGCCGAGATACTTGCCATCTTTTTTGTCGGCATCGGCTATCTCTACAAAGGAATAGATATCCTCATCGGCTTGCTGCTCATTGAGCGCATCGACCAGATTGCGGATGGCGCTTTTCTCGCCAAAGCCGTTGTTGGCAATCTCCATCAAACCCACTATGTCGGCGTTCATGGCGGTAATGGCATTGACTATTTTAGTGCGTTGCAACAGCATCTCTTCTTCGCTGAGGGCGCCGCGGTTATCACCTGTTGGATTGGCGTCACCACCTACGGCATCGTTGAAGAAATTAAGCACATTGAAGCTGGCGACCCGGATATCCCCCTTCTCGGCAATAGCCGGTGCTTGGCTGCGATCGTCGCCGCGCAATATATCCCCAGGAGTAATACTGTTGGTTGCCACCAGACGATACTGGTTATAGCTGTATCCTATAACCCCCTCAAGACCGGTTAACTGGTCGCCAACCCGCAGATAACCTGTCTCTGGGTTGAAGTCCGGCATCCAGGGCAGCTCGCCGTCTTTGGCCTTGAAGTCTGACTCAACAAACAATTGGTTGGCACGGTTGGCTTGCTCCAGTGCCATCGCCTCTGGCGACAGCGGCAGGTGTACCTGAGTCGGCTTCAGCAGCGGCGCCTTGTGAGACAACATAAGATTGTTGCGACGGGCATCGTAGTCAAAGCTGAAGTTACGGCTGACCTTGAGATCACTGCCGGCATCCAGTACTACCTTCATGCCTTCAAAGCGCTCCAGCGCTTGCTGCAGGGTTTCACCATCTGCCACATAAAAAGGCGCAGCCACCGGCAGTTGGGTAAACTCACCCACGGCAAATTTTTTGTCAGCCTTGATATCCAACTGAGTCAGGCCATAGTACTCCTTGACCTTACCCTGTACGCAAACCTCGACACCGGGCTGCACTGTTTCCGGCGCTGCTTCACCTAGGAATACAAAGATGCCGTCGGAGGTGAAAGGCGAGTTGTCTCCCTTGGGATCTTGCAGATAAAAGCCTTTGAACAGGCTGTCGCCACGGGCACTGACCACACCCTTGAGGGTATATTCGCTGTCGGATTCGAACTTACCCTCAGGGACCAACGGACTGCGATCTCCGCTCCCCTGCACTTCATAGATGGGTGTCAGCGTGGCGCCATCACAGCTGAATGCCGTAACTTCAGGGGCTGCAGCCTCATCCAGGCTGCCGAGTCCTTTGAAGTTATCAGTGCCCATAGGTTGCCAATCGGCGGCATTGAATTGCGTCGAGGCAGTGAGCGCCGACTTGCTGCGGGCCAAAGTGATATTCAGGCCCCAGTCGGTTGGGGTAGGCACGGCGCCGACAATATCGACGACGACGCCATCTTTCATCAGGGCTACCGCATCACCGCCATTGAAATAGAGATTGCCCTTGAGGCTGTCGACTCCAGCAGGCAAGCTTATTTCAGCATTGGGATGCAGAATCACTTTAATCCCCTTGGCCGCCATTCTTTGGCCATCCAATACCAGCATATCGGAGGCATCAGTAGCGCCATCTTTATACCGCACCAATTTATAGCCGTTTAAATCGACTTGACTATCACCAGAGTTATATAGCTCTATGGCTTTATTATTGGCGCTGCCCTCAACGTATTCGCTGATTAAAACATCGGCATTGGCCATCACTGGAATGGTGGCAGCCACGGCAATCGCAATGGCTGTCAGCTTGTTAACATTATCCATATTATCAACCCCTTTAATTGTAATAATGCCGTTAATTTCTATTAACGTGCCGCGGGATTGTCCCAGAGAAGAACGGTCAATTGAAGTGGTTTAATCACATTTAGGCAACAGTTATACCGAACGCAAATTCTATATAAATCATTAATTAACCACCATGTTCTCAACAGAGAACAAAGCAGAAAACCCTGTTTCAACCCAAGCTGTTATTTAACAAACAAATAGTTAGACAACAAATAAAGCCTGTCTTCAAAAAAATATAATAAGCCGTATGATATGGTCGATAAAATAGACAAATATTTTTACATCAAATAATCAGTAAACCTCGAAACTAATTATCTCTCCCCGTCATCAAAAATTAATTTTTGCGCGATATGACCATAAAAAAGCGGCCGGATGGCCGCTTTCATCTATTTGGGTTATCAGAATTGAGCAACAACGGGATCAGAGCAAAGCTCGGCTCCCAGTTCACAAACCTGATAAGTCACGCTATTGGCTTCGGTATTGAAGCGGTCACGGAACTGGCCATCGTTGGCGGTGGTCGCAACCTGTTCGCCGTCGCGGAAAATCGCCACTTCATCACCCAGGGCACCATTCCAGTTAACATCAACCATGGCGCTGCCACGACGGGACTTGAGGGCGCGGCTGATATCGGCAGAGATGCTGTGGGCAAATACCTGCACTTCCATGCTGACACTGTCGCTGAGCTCGGTGGCATCGGTCGCTGTCAGGGTCACTGTGTAGGTACCGGCCTCAGCATACACATGTTGAGGGTTTGCCTCGCTGGAGACTGAGCCGTCACCGAAATCCCAGTGGTAGCCGGCGATATCATCATTGATATCAGAGCTGCTATTGCTGAAACTGACGCTCAAACCTTCGGCTTGATAGTCAAAGCCGGCATTAGGTGCAGAAGGACCGGCTTCACCCAGCGCCGTGATCACCATACCCCAGTTGTTCAGGGTGCCTGTGTCACCACCGGCATGGTCAGTCACGCTGAGAGTCCAGGTACCTTGGGCAATTTCACCGTTGAAGTCGCCCAGATCCCAGCTCTTGACGATATCGTCATTGCTGCTGCCTTCGCGATTATGCAGCACCACTTCGGTGCCGGATGGCGAAGTCAGGATCACTGTCAAATCACCAATCCAGGTGTGGCTGATGTTGACGTTGGTATTGACACCAAAGATCTGCAGCGGATCGGCGATCTCAATGGTGCTGGTCACTGTGGTGTTATCAGCAATAGCCACTGGGGTATCATTGCTGTATGGGAAGTCATTCAGCCCTTGAGGGATGATTTCCAGGCTCACCACACTGCTCTTTTCAATACTGCCGTCATTACCCGATACCGTGATGGCGTAATCGCCCCACTGAGTCTCGGCGGTACTGGCTACGTTCAGGGTAAAGCTGTCACCGGCACCAACGCTGGTGGCAGACAAAGATACCCCTTCCAGAGCAGGCTCCACACTGACACTCAGCTCAACACTACCATCCCAACCGGCCACACTACCGACACTGAAGTCATAGCTGGTGCTTTCACCGGCTTCGATAGTGCGGGCAGCCGGAGTCACGCTGAAGCGATAACTTGGGCTTGGGTTGGCTTGATCGAGCGCGTTGGCCGCGTTCAGACGGGTACCGGCAACACTCTTGCCAGTCATGGCCGCATTGGCATCACCCGAATTCATCAACAGTTCTTTCATCTCAAGCGGTGTCAGATCCGGGTTGATGGACCACACCAGAGCCGCCACCCCGGTCACCATAGGCGTAGCCATGGAAGTACCCGAATAACTCTCGTAACCACCACCTGGAACCGTTGACAGAATGGCACTGCCAGGCGCCGCCATGTCTACGCTGGTAGCCCCCCAGTTGGAGAACCATGAGATACCATCCGAGCTATCGGTACTGGCAATAGACATCACTATGTCCGATTCATAGTTGGACGGATAATGGGGGCTGGCATCATTGTCACTGGTATCGTTACCGGCCGCAGCCAGGAACAGAATACCTGCTTCACCGGCGGCTTCGATGGAATCCTTCAGCGCCTGGCTGAAACCACCGCCCCCCCAGGAGTTGTTCGTTGCTTTAATATCGACGCCATGATTCACCTTGAGATCCGTCATATAGTCGATACAGGCGATGGCATCTGCGGTAGAACCTGTACCGGCAGGGGTCAGGAACTGACAGCCAATAATCGTCACGTCCCAGTTTACCCCGGCGACACCCAGGCCATTATTTCCCTTGGCGCCGATGGTTCCTGCTACGTGGGTACCATGACCGTTACCGTCCATAGGATCGCCGTTATTATTAGCAGCACTGAAACCGTGAATATCATCAATCACACCGTTGCCGTCATCATCTATGCCGTTACCTGGAATTTCGCCCGGGTTGACCCACATATTGGCCTGCAAATCAGGATGGTTATAATCAACCCCGGTGTCGATAACCCCGATGATCACATCCGTGCTGCCTGTAGTGACATCCCAAGCTTCGGGAGCATCAATATCGGCGTCAGCCACACCACCGGTTTGCCCAGTGTTATGCATGCCCCAGAGCTCAGGGAAACGGGGATCATCCGGCATGCCTATGGCGCGCAAAATGTAGTTGGGTTCAGCATATTTAACCGCCGGATGGCTGGAGATCATCTTGATCGCCTGCTCAATATCGGCTCCTTGGCGCAGATTCAGCTTTGCCAGACGGCCATCGAGCAAACGGGCAAATTTGTCATCTATACCATCGGCATTGGCATCACGCAAAGTACCACGTACCAGGCGCTGAGCCGCGGTGCGCTCCTCCTTGGTGGCATTATCCTTGTAAACCACCAGGATAGAGTCTTTGGCGTAACGGATCTCGTTTTTAGCCATTGCAGGCGCACTACCAAGCGCCATAACCCCAGCGACAGCTACTGCCAATGGCGAGAATTTTTTCAACATATTCGGGCTTCCTATAGTCCTTATAATCCCTTGATATCCGGAACGGCTTGCATCTGCGGCACTTCCTTGAAACGACAGGCAAACAGTGACCAGCAAGTGAAATCCGGCGTTTATTTATTGCAAATAGATTGTTACCGCAATGAAAACAATAGCGATAGTAGCAAACGGTAAAATACGACTTTAATACTAGACGTGTTAGGTATGAACAAACTTAAAAATCGCCAGAAATAAAACCCAAATCATTGTTTGTAAAACAAAATAAATCAATTCACCATTATTGCAAAAAGCAATATCGACTAAAGCCTAAATAGCCTTTAACTCCGATTGCGACCCCGGCTCAAGGCGCGTAACTTTTGTTACTGATTTGTACCACTCTGGTTCAATCAAGGATATGTACGAAAAGGAGTCTTAGGTGTCGGTACTCGCAAAAATCCTGTTTGGTTCAGCCGTTTTGTTGACCAGTCTTGGTACAGCAGCGACAGAACGCCAGGTAAATGCACTACAGGAGTTGCCAGTCACCCTCCAGACATTGCTGGAAACTCAGGGACGCGACAACTTGGTCGACCTGATGCAACAAGGCAGTTTCAACCAAGCCATCATAGTTCAAGCCGGAATTGACAACAGCGCCATCCTCACCCAGGCCGGGTTTGGAAATCAGGCACAAGTAGTACAACTCGGGGTCAATAACCAGGTTGAAATGATGCAGGTGGGTGACGCCAATAAGGCAAACATCACTCAAATAGGCAATGACAATCTGGTGCAACTCAACCAGCTTGGCAGCGCCAATTTTTCGATACAACAAATTGCCGATGCTGCCACTATCAGCATCACGCAGTATTAAAAACACAGGGAGCGTTTAATGAAATCTCAAGCTAAAAAGTCACTGATTGCACTGGCTATCACAACGGGTCTGGGTATGAGTGCCCAAGCCTTCGCCGGCAGTGTCAATGAAATCTCAGTTAACCAGCAGAGCCGCAGCACTGTAGGTCAGGAAGTCTATGCCGAGCAAACCGGCATTCTGAACCTGGCAGTCATCAATCAGGAAGGTTCTGCCCAGGAAGCCACCGTGGTTCAAGACGGTGTTTGGCACGAAGCCTATGTTGATTCCAAGGGCGACGAAAACAAAGTTATAGTGACTCAGAATGAAGACTGGCACGTGGCCAGCGTCGATGTAGACGGTAACGTCAACACAGCAACTGTCGCTCAATCCGGTTTCTTCAACGAAGCCAATGTTGAGCTGATCGGTGACAACAACAGTGCCGAAGTAAACCAAAACGGTGACACCAACTTCGCAGTATTCCGTGTCAACGGCAACGACAACTCCGGCTATATCAGCCAAAACGGTAACAACAACGAAGCCGGCATGATAGCCGTTGATTTCAGCCCCAACGTAGGCAACGGTAACTCTGTGACCGTACTGCAGGAAGGCAACAGCAACATAGGTGGCGTGCGTGGCGTTGCCGGTGATAACAACAGCATCGAAATCGATCAGGCAGGTGATCTGAACACTGGTTTTGTTTACGCCCTGTCCGGCTCTGAAAACAACATCGAAATGATGCAAACCGGCACTGCCAACACCGCAGTACTCGAATTCACCACAGGTGATGACAACGACGTTGAAATCTACCAGAAAGGTGATGGCAACGCGGTAGGCGATCTGCTGGTTGCCGATATTCAGGGTAGCGACAACGTAGTCGATATCCAGCAGGAAGGCGACACCAACGGCGTTGAATTCCAAATCTGGGGTGACGACAACAACATCGACCTGGAGCAGGATGGCAGCACCAACTTCGCTACTGCCGCCGCCTATGGCACTGACAACAGCATGGACCTGACGTCACAGGGCGATTACAACGAGCTGGTTGCATTCGCCACAGGTGAAGACAACCAGATCGAAATCCATCAGGAAGGCACAGAGAACTTTGCCTATGCCGAGCTGGAAGGTGAGAACAACGAAGTTGATATGGAGCAAGATGGCAGCGCCAACGAAGCTCTGGTCACTGTTGTTGGCTATGACAATACCGATATCGAAACCACTCAAAGCGGTGACCTCAACCTGGTAGACCTGCTGATCCTCGGTGATGACAACCTGGCTCAAATCGTTCAAAGCGGCGACAACAACTGGGTGAGCGGTGTTGACGGCGGCGCCTTCGCCGTGGTTGGTACAGGTAACAGCCTGATGATCACCCAAAGCGGTAACGAAAACCTGGTTGTCGGTTCTCAGGCCGGTACCAGCAACGCTATCAGCGTAACCCAAAGCGGCGACTACAACGTTGCCACTGTTATCCAGAACTAATCACTCTGGTGCTTTATGCGAAGGGAGCCTCTTGGCTCCCTTTTTGTTTGCCCAATTGCCAACTGAGCGTGAGTCATTATAGCTTGAAAACTCATGGTTCCAGCGGTTTCCAGGAAACCCCATACCATAAGCATCGAATAACAAGGCGAATATTCGCCGCTGGAACAGCGTCTATCATGGCTTTGAACCAAATATCACTAATAAACCTGGTTTTAGCTGCCAGCTAAGTTGCAGCCCATCACCTGCGGTGGGCTCTTGCACAGGCGATCCTGTGACACGGCATTAATACGTCCCTGTCGCCTCGACGAAAACATCTGACCTACATGGACGTAGGAAATGCCGAATTTATCAGGAACAAAATTCGGCCCTGTTTTCGACGGTCACAGTTCCGCCTGTGCCTGAAAATGAGGTGGATGTCTGCAGACACTTCAGATGTTCCAAGCTACTCAGTGCTAACAGAATTACACCAATTCCCCCTTCGGAGCCGCCGCCGGCGTTGTTGTAAATTGGCATAGCCGAGACAGGGAGGTCGAGGCTCGAAGGTCGAGCAGGGCGAATGTTGCGAAGCGACAAGTTCATGAGCGCGAGCCAAGGAAGGCGAGCTGGCCCTTATGCATGGATGCATTTGGCGAGTCCTGAGTGTAGCCAATTTGCTTCATAAGCCAGCGGGGATTTCGGCTACGTCGGGGTGTCCTTGGGGATGCAAGGGGCTTTGGACAAGCAAAGCCCCTTGTCCAGTGTGGTGTGGAACACCACGACTTTAGGCCGCTGGCACAGCGGCTATCATGGCTTCTAACTAAAAGTTACTAATTAGTATTGGCAGGGCTTCCAGCGACGGACGGTCTCCCATTGCCTGCCGCAGGCTTATGCACAGGCGATCCTGTGACTCGGCGAGAGTTGCGCAGCAACATGCTTTCGAGCGCGAGCCTTGGATGGCGAACTGGCCGTTGTGCATGGAGGCATTTACACCACGACTTTACGCCGCTGGCACGGCGGCTAGCATTGCTTTAAGCATTAAATCCCTCACCAATACTTGCCGGGCTTTTGACCACAGACGTAACCCATCACCTGCGGTGGGCTCTTGCACAGGCGATCCTGTGACACGGCGTTAATACGTCCCTGTAGCCTCGACGAAAACATCCTTGTTTTCGACGGTCACAGTTCCGCCTGTGCCTGAAAATGAGGTGTATGTCTGCAGGCATATAGGTAGCTTCAAACAAGTTAGCTCTCACAAAGTTGCTCCAATCCCTCCTCGGTGTCGCCGAGAGCCTTTGGCGCAAATAACGTAGCTGAAGGCGAACACTCGCCGGTGACGAGTGTGCTCATGAGCGCAAGCTATGGACAGATTGGAATGCTTAAGCTCCACGACTTTACGCCGCAGGCACAACGGCTATCATGGCTTTGGCTGAAAGCCATTCCCGACGCGCAAAAAAGCTCAAAGCTGCGGCGATTGCCGCACTCTGACAGGAATTTTCCACTGACTTGGCTTACATAAAAGCCATCAAAGCATAAACAAGCCCCATTCGGGGCCAAGTTCAGGCTGGATCTAGCGACAAATCAACTGATGAGATCGAAGTGACTCTGATAGGTCTGGGCCCAACGCAACAATTCGACTCGATTACGAGATTGAGTCTTGCGGAAAATCGATGAAATATGCGCCTTGACCGTATGCTCACTGATACACAGACGTTGGGCTATCTCTTTATTCCTGGCACCACTGGAAACCAGCTGAATAATGGTACGTTCACGCCGGGTCAACATCTGCAGCATGGAAACCGTATCGGCCGACATCTCATTGCCAGTGTCCAAGGTCTTGACCAGCTTACGGAACATCTTGCTGATAAGGGTTCTGTCGTACCAGAGCTCATCGGCCACCATCTTGCGCAGGCCTGTAAGCATAAGATCGATGCGCTGATCTGAATAAAGTACCCCGCGGATCCCCAGCAACATAGCCGACTCCTGATCCAGTGAACCTCTGGCAACTTGATAGAGGGCGACAGGAACATGAGAGACCAGACGGCTGGCCAGCAGAGGAATGCCCTTATTGTCCAGCGCCGACCCCTTCTGAGAAATTAGATAGAAAGTACTATCGCTCTTCTGCGGATCCAACTGTTCCGGGTGGCGTACTATACGGGTCTTAAGACCAATGGACTCGGCCAGTATGGCCAAATGACAAGGGGCGGCTATCTGGTTTATAAAAACCAACTCATTGATACTACTCATATTTACTCTTCTCCCTGAAAAGTCTCGCTCATACCCCTAAAGGGATAGCTTCCTTAATCACTTTCCGTGAGCTTACACAAAAAGTATAAGATGATTCTGACCAGATAGTGTCCGGTTTTCATCACCATAAAGTATGATTCTAACAATCTTTAGTCGCATTGCCAGATGAAATATTGTAAAGACTGTATATGGCTCTCTCTGTCCCGACCTGTCAATCGGCGCCAAGACGCTGCAACTGGCGGTCATGAAATGAGGATAAAACCAGCAGGGCGGCGATGGCACCGATAAGAGCCATCAGCATATCCGACTGGGTATCCCAGACATAGCCCTGGGTGCCGAGAAAGGCCTCGGCACCTGAGCCTGTAGCCGCGGCAACCCACCATTCAATCAGTTCATAGAAAGCCGACAAGGCCAAGGCAAAACAACTGACTAGAAAAGCACACCAGGCACCAGGTTTCACTGCTTGATTACGCAGCAGTATCTCCCTGGCAATCATTGCCGGGATAAATCCTTGGGCCAAATGACCCAGTTTATCGTAGTTGTTACGCTCAGAGCCCATCCACTGTGCTAAAGTATCGAACAGCGGCACCTCGGCATAGGTGTAGTGGGCGCCGACAAACAGTATCAGGCAATGCACCAAGATCAGGCCATAAAGCAGCGGAGTCAGCGGAAAACGTTTGCGGGTAAAAAACAGTATCGGCAGCGCCAGCATCCCAGGCAGCGCTTCCAGCCACCAAGTGAAATCATCTTTAGGCGCTATCGCCGACCAGATAAGTACCACAAAATAAATGACCAGCCAGATAATTGTGTTTTTCAAGCCACTTTCCTTATGCCAGTGATTGTTCTCAATTAGGAAAAAATACTTTAGCCATCTAGCCCTCCACTTCACCTGAAAAAAGTGCTACTTTGATTGGGCATGGGCAAAAGCATCATAGCATACGTACATTAGTTAATAATCAAGAGGGTACCTATATCATGGCGAAACACTCGCTGGACAAGGATAAAATTAAAATCCTGTTGTTGGAAGGCGTCCACCAATCAGCCGTCGATGTGCTGGAAAGGGCTGGCTATACCAATATCGAGTATCACAAGGCATCACTCTCCGGCTCAGAGCTTCAGCAGTCGATCAAAGATGCCCATTTCGTCGGAATCCGCTCCCGTACCCAACTGACCCAAGAAGTATTACAACAGGCGGAAAAGCTGGTTGCCATAGGATGTTTCTGTATCGGCACCAACCAGGTCGACCTCAAGGCGGCCGAGCAACTGGGTATTCCTGTGTTCAATGCGCCCTTCTCCAATACCCGCAGCGTAGCCGAACTGGTACTCGGTGAAATCATCATGCTGCTGCGCGGTATTCCGCAGCGCAACGCCCTGGCCCATCGTGGTGGCTGGCTCAAGAGCGCCAATGGCAGCTTCGAAGCTCGTGGCAAGACCCTGGGGGTCATAGGTTATGGCCATATCGGTACCCAGTTGGGGATCCTCGCCGAAACCTTGGGGATGAAAGTGATCTTCTTCGATATCGAAGATAAGCTGCCGCTGGGTAACGCCCAGCAGGTACATTCCATGGAGCAGTTACTGTCTCAAGCCGATGTGGTCAGCCTCCATGTGCCTGAAACCCCACAAACCAAAGAGATGATTGCCCAGGCCGAACTGGCGATGATGCGCAAAGGCAGCATACTGATCAATGCTTCCCGCGGCACTGTGGTGGATATCGACGCCCTGGCGGTAGCCCTCAAGGAGCAACAGTTGGCTGGTGCCGCCATCGACGTGTTCCCGGTTGAGCCCAAGTCCAATACTGACGAATTCCAAAGCCCGCTGCGCGGTCTGGACAATGTGTTACTGACCCCCCACATAGGCGGCAGCACAGAAGAAGCCCAGGAAAACATAGGTATTGAGGTTGCCGGCAAGCTGGCCAAATACTCAGACAACGGCTCTACCCTGTCGGCAGTCAACTTCCCGGAAGTATCGCTACCGCAGCATAAAGATGCCTCCCGCCTGCTGCATATTCACCATAACCGCCCCGGTATTCTGATCAAGATTAACCAGGCGTTCTCGGAGAAAGGCATCAACATTTCAGCCCAGTATCTGCAAACCACGGCCACCATAGGTTATGTGGTGATGGAGGTAGATACCACCCAGGCTGAAGAAGCACTGACAGAGCTCAAGTCTATCGAAGGTACTATCCGTACCAGACTGCTGTTCTGATTTTTTGAGGCTTTCACAGGGCGCCATATTGCTATCGGCGCCCTGTTTATTTCTGTCAAATCCGCTACAATCGCAGATCTCTTAATGCCTTCAATCTCAGGATCTTGTTATGAGCATTTGCGTTTCTCAGCCCGATTGGCCACTGGATGCCGGCATTCCGGATCTGCTTATTTCCCGCCTATCTCACTTGGGTCTGCTTGCCGTTACCGGCGAACAGGGCCGCAGCTTTATCCATGGTCAGGTCACCACGGATATCAGCTCTCTCACGGCCGAGCAGTGGCGTTGGGGCGCTCACTGCGATCCCAAAGGCAAAATGCTTTCAAGTTTCAGAACCTTTGCCCTGGGTGATGCCCTGATATTGATGATGCCAAGGGATACCCTGGCTGCCGACTTGCCGCAACTGAAGAAGTACGCTGTGTTCAGTAAGGCCGAACTGGTTGATGTCAGCGACGATTACAGTCTCTTGGGTGTAGCCGGCGCCAAGGCTGCCACTTGGCTGGCAGAGCAGTTCCCGGGCTTCAGTCCAGAGCAGCAAGTAAGTGCTGTCGATGACGGCGTGGTACTGCAGGACGGCGAGCGCTTTATTCTGGTTCTGCCCAAGGCCCGGGCCGATGCCTTGTGCCAGCAGCCTCCTGTCGATGCCAGTGCCTGGCAAGAGCTGGAAATCCTTGCCGCCTACCCTAACCTGCCGGCATCACACATGGGCCAATTTGTACCGCAGATGTGCAACCTGCAGGCCATCAACGGCATCAGCTTCACCAAAGGTTGCTACATGGGCCAGGAAACCGTGGCCAGAATGAAATATCGCGGCGGCAACAAGCGAGCCCTCTATATTCTCAAGGGTAAAGCCACTGTCGATGTCACCCCGGAAACCACACTAGAGATGGCGCTGGATGAAGGTTTTCGTAAGGGCGGCAGCATTATTGAAGCCGTACAACGAAATGGCGAGTTGCTGCTGACCGCAGTGCTGGCCAATGACACAGAAGTCGGCGCCAAATTCCGCATCGCTGATGATGAAAACAGCGAACTGACGGTACTGCCTCTGCCCTACTCTCTGGAAGAGCAGGAGTAACAATGAATGACCCAATAAAGGCGCCGTCGGCGCCTTTATTTTTATCCGCCGTTTGTCGCTATTCGGTGCCGGACTCAGTTTCCATGTGAGTATCACGCACCTCTATCACCTGGGGCAGTATCTGTTTGAACAGTTCCACCAATTCAGGGTCAAAGTGTTTCCCCGACTCAGACTCCAGTAACGCCATGGTATCTTCTATGCTCCAGGCCTTCTTGTAAGGTCGAATTGAGGTCAGGGCATCGAAGACATCGGCAATGGCGACGATTCGCCCCTCAATGGGAATATCATTGCCTTTCAAGCCATTGGGATAACCTGAGCCATCCCACTTCTCGTGGTGAGTCAGCGCAATGCGCCGGGACATCTGCAACAGAGGATCCGGGTGCTCACCGATAATCTCGGCACCGATTTCGGCGTGTTGCTGCATGATTCGCCACTCTTCGGCGTCCAGTTTCCCCGGTTTTTTCAGCACAGCATCCGGAGTACCTATCTTGCCGATATCATGCATGGGCGCCGCATTGTAAAGCAGCTCACAGAAGTTGTCCGGCAGCTTGGCCTGTTGTGCCAGGAGCCTGGCATAGTGGCTCATGCGAATAACGTGTAAGCCGGTCTCGTTATCCTTGTATTCAGCGGCACGGCCCAGGCGGCGGATGATCTCGAAGCGGGTCTGTTCCAGCTCGCGGGTACGTTCGCGCACCTGTTGTTCCAGTAAACGCTTCTGATCATAGAGGGCCAAGTGGTTACGTACCCTGGCTCTGAC
Organism: Shewanella sp. YQ_9; assembly: GCF_043103185.1. NCBI lineage: Bacteria > Pseudomonadati > Pseudomonadota > Gammaproteobacteria > Alteromonadales > Shewanellaceae > Shewanella > Shewanella sp. YQ_9. The sequence continues at coordinate 20,586 of NZ_JBICJO010000015.1, read as the reverse complement.
TATCGGGGCACTGACAGGTTTGGTAATGTAGTCGACAGCCCCCAAATCAAAGCCCTGGGTCTCATCGGCCACCTCAGAGAGAGCGGTGACAAAGATCACCGGAATATGGCTGGTCATGGGTTCCTGCTTGAGACGCTTACAAACTTCATAGCCATTCATGCCCGGCATCATCACATCCAGGAGGATCAGATCCGGAGGGCTCTTCTGCGCCAACGCCAGCGCTCTTGGGCCATCTATCGCCACCTTGAGCTTATAATCGTCGCCGAGGATCCCCACCAGAATATCTATGTTCTCCGGTGTATCGTCCACCACCAGTACAGTGGCTTTTTCCATCTCAATCTCCCTCTTGTTACGGGCCCCACATCCTATTTCAGTGCCACAGCACTTTACCGGCGGCGCGAATATCCCCTAATGAGTATAGTCAGGCCTGCTCGGTCTCGTTCAGCTCCTGCTGCAGCTCGCGGATAAGATCGGCGGCATCATCAAACTGATAGCTGCCGACCATGCTGCTGACAGGTTTCAGGCGCTGCCACAGAGGCTTGCTCACCCTGCGGCTCAATGCTTCCAGTTGAACAACGGCTTCGGCATCGGCGTCTTCCAGACTCTGCAGCAGTTGCTCCAGGGCGGTTTTAAGCGCCTCGGGATCAATCTCCTCGGCGGCATCACCTTCCGCCAGAGGATCGCTTTGTGGCTTATCACCCATCCAGTCCGCAATGGCTTCGACAATGGCTGCAACCCGGGTTTCCACCGCCAGCAACTCTTGCTCACATTCTTCACCGGCCGCCAACTTGGCTTCCAATTGCCTGGCCTCTTCCACCAAAGGCTCGGAGCAGAGGTTACCTGCCAGCCCCTTAAGGGTATGCGCCGCCCTGACCGCTTCTTCCTGCTGTTGTTCCTTGAGCGCCTTGCGAATCCGTTTGCCGACATTGCCCTGACTACCGAGGAAACGTTCGAAGATGCGCCGATAGAGGCGCTCTGAATGCTGTACCAGCTGCAGTCCGCGATCGATATCCAGGCTCTCGTGTTCCGGCCAGCTCACCAGATTCTCAGGAGCATCGCCATTGGCCATACCGGCGTCATTGTTCCCTGCTGCGGCCGGGACTTGCCCACCTCCCAGATACTGCAACAACACCTGATACAAAAGGCTGACTTCTATCGGCTTGGCGATGTGATCATTCATGCCCGCTCGCAGACACATCTCCTTGTCACCGGCCATGGCGTTGGCCGTCATGGCAACCACAGGTAACTGCTCAAGCCCTGGCATCTTGCGCAGTGCCTCTGTGGCCTGATATCCATCCATCACAGGCATCTGGCAGTCCATCAATACAAGATCAAACTGCTGCTGCGCCAACTTCTCCAGTGCTATCTGGCCATTCTCGGCGATGGACAAGTCTATGCCCACCTGCTCAAGAAACTCGGTCGCCACTTCCTGATTCATCTCGTTGTCTTCCACCAGCAACACACGTTTGCCGGCAAGAGCTGCCAGTTGCAGGGATTCGAGATCCAACGCCTTGCGCCTGACAGGAATATGGCCCTGACGCCCAAGAGCCAGCATAATGCCATCGAGCAGCCTGGAGGCACTGACCGGCTTGGTGATATAGCCGTTGATCCCGAGTTGCTCCAACTGTTCGATAAAGTCACTGTTGGCGTGAGCCGACACCATGAGGATCAGCGGCGGCTCTTTTACCTGTAGTATCTGCCGCGCGGTTTCCATGCCGTCCATCTCAGGCATCTTCCAATCGATCAAGGCCATCTTGTAGGACTTACGCTTCACCTTATCCAGCGCCTCCATGCCGCTGCGGGCACAGTCGACGGCAAAGCCCATGCTCTCCAGCGTGGTGCGCAATATATCTCTGGCGGTACCGTTGTCATCGACCACCAGAATGGGCATGCCCTCCAGTTCCTGCTCTACATTTAGCTTGTCGTTTTCCGCAACCTTGAGCCGCACAGTGAAGAAGAAACAACTGCCGTTGCCAAACTGGCTCTCGACGCCGATTTCACCGCCCATCAGTTCTACCAGTTGTTTGGAAATCGCCAGCCCAAGCCCGGTACCGCCGTATTTACGTGTGGTCGAGGTATCTGCCTGGCTGAAAGACTTGAATAATCTGGCTTGCTGCTCGGCCGTCAGACCTATGCCACTGTCGCGCACTGCAAATCTTAGGATCACTTCATCCTGCTCGCGGCTGAGCTCACTTATCGACAGCATCACTTCACCCCGTTCGGTGAATTTGATGGCGTTGTTCATCAGGTTAATAAGTACCTGACCGAGACGCAGCGGGTCCCCTTCCAGGTGGCTGGGCACACCAGGGGCCACGGCAAACAACAGCTCCAATTGTTTATCAGCGGCACGTTCCGAGAACATATCCCCGAGATCTTCCAAAATACTGTCGAGCTGGAACGGCACCACTTCGATATCCAGCTTGCCGGCCTCAATCTTGGAGAAGTCGAGAATGTCATTGATGATCCCCAGCAGGGATTGCGACGCCCGTTCAATTTTTTCCACATAGTTACGCTGTTTGTTATCCAGTTTGGTCTGCAGGCACAGTTGTGACATACCGATAATGGCATTCATCGGGGTGCGTATCTCGTGGGACATATTGGCAAGAAAGTCGCTCTTGGCCTTGTTGGCGGCATCGGCTTCGTCTTTGGCCGTCATCAGCTCATTGGACAAGAGTTTCAAGCGGGTAATATTGGCAATGCTCATGACCACTGAGCGTTCACGATCACCTTCTTCCTCAATTTCAGAAGCGTTGACAGCCATCCACATAGGCTCGCCCGAGGCACTGAGCAGTCGCCACTCGCCGCTGACACTGTGATCGTCACTCTGCTGCAGGCACTCGTACAACTCGCTGGCATTGCTTCTGTCTTCCGGCAGCATCAGTTCGGCAAACGAGCGACGTTTAAGCTGTTCGGCGCTCATTCCCATATCACTGCAGAATTGGCCGTTACAATCCATTATGGTGCCGCGATCATCCAGATTGACTATGCCTATGCCTGCGTTATCAAACAGGGCGCGGAAATGGGCCTCACTCTGAGCCAGCTCGGTTTCCATCTTTTTACGGCCGCTGATATCGGTCAGATAACCGTTCCAAAGCATGCCATCCTGCTGTTTACTGCCTTTGGCACCGGCCTCAAGCCAACGTACCTCGCCGGAAGGATGACGGTAGCGAAACTCTTTGATCCACTGCAGCCCCCCTTCACCGGAAAGCAGCCGAATAATACTGTCTCTATCTTCAGTAACGATCCGCTCGGCCACCAGTTCAAAATCGGCCATTACCTCATTCTTGTGGTGGCCCAAAGTGGCAATGGCTGCACTGGAAAGGAAGGTGAATCTGCGTTGCTGCGGGCCTTGCCAAAACAGTTGATACACAGTACTGGGCACAGACTCAGTGATGGTTTCCAGTTGCTCCCGCGACTGCTCCATCTTTTCCTGAGCCAGTTTGCTGTCGGTAATGTCGTTGAGGCTACCATCGAACCAGAGAGGATTCCCATCTTCGTCGTAACTGGCCTTACCCTTTTCATGGATCCAACGCACACTGCCATCCCGATGGCGAATACGGTACTCGACATCGAAGGCTTGCTGCTCGGCCAGGGCCGAGTTGATGGTGTCGATACACAGCTGTTTGTCTTCATCTATGACCAGGGAACCATAACTGCGCTTCTTGCTGTCGATGAAATGCCAGGCCGGATAGCCGCTTATCTCAGTGATATTGTCGCTGACATATTCCATGGTCCACTGTTCATCGACCCGGGTACGATAAACGGCGCCGGGGATGTTGGATACCAGCCCACGAAAACGGCTCTCGCTCTCGCGAATTTTACGCTCTACCGCCAGTTGCTCGGTCAGATCCCGAATCGATGCCGCCACCTGACGTTTGCCCTTGTGATCGGCCGGCAACAGGCTCAAACCTATCTGCACCGGGAACTGGGAACCATCGCACTTGAGTGCCTGCAGCGCCTTGCCCTTGGCCATCATGCGCTCCTTGCCGTCGGTCACGAAGGCATGGCGCTTGGCTGCGTGTTCCAGCCGGTCCACTTCCGGCAACAGTTGGTCGATATTGAGTTTGAGCATCTCCTCGGCGGCATAACCGAACAGCTCCTGACAACGGCTGTTGGAGAACACCAGCATGCCGCCTTCATCGACGATAAGCATCGCCTCCGGCGCCGCCTCCAGCACGGCGTTGGACCAGGCCGCGGCGGAAAACTGCTCGGTGACATCATTAAACAGCATCTCCACCGAAATCAGCTTGCCTTCATCATCAAGCAGAGGCTGCATAAACAGATCCAAACGCCTCAAGCCACCTTCGGCATCGGCCAACTCCACCTGATGCGGCGGCACCGACTCGCCGGCCAGCGCCTGTTCCATATACTGCCAGTTGGCTTCATTGATACTGTTGCTGGAAAACAGCCGCTGATACTTACGCCTGAGCACTTCAGGAGTGATACCCAAGACCTTCTTCACCCCTTCGCTCGCCTGTACTATAGCGCCGTTGGGATCCATGGAGCAGTAGAAGGACTTATCACTCATGCCGTCGATAAGCTTGGCAAACCTGTTGCCGCGGGAGTCGAGCAGCGCCTGTTCCCTCTCTTCGAGAATTTCAGCCATCTCATTGAATTTATTGCTGAGAGTCGCAATCTCCCGCACCACGCCTTCGGGTTTTTGCAAGCGTTTGATCAACCCCTTGCTGAAGTCCACTATCCCGGCTTCCAACTGCTCCAGAGGCTGGGTGAGACGCTTGGCGCTCCAGTAACTGGTGACCAGCAGTATCATAGCCAGCAGCAACAGGTTGAGCGTCAAGGAGCTGAAATCCTGCAGGAAAGAACGCAGCAACTGCTTTTGCGGCGTGATCACCAACACCCGCCACTCCAGTGGTGCAACCCTGGCGACACTGGCAAGGTACTGCACGCCGTTGAGATCGCTCAGGGCCACCTCGGGGGTGTCGGCGGCATAGATATGCTGCGCCGCTTCCTTGCCGGCGGCGGTATTAGCCAGCCAGTCTTCCAATTTGGCGTTGCGGGTAAGATTATTGTCTGGGTGATAGATGAGCCTGCCCTGGTTGTCCAATACCAACAGCTTTTTGGGATCTATCCCCAAACGTATCGGCAGGCTGGAAAGTGCCAGATCTGTGGTAACCACGCCCAGCGGCGCCCCTTCGCTGCCAAAGGGTTGCGAGAAGGTGATCATCAGTGCGTTGCCGGCACCTTCATCAAAATAGGGGGCCGTCCAGTAACCTTCGGCATGTTTGAGTGCTTCGGTCCACCAGTCCCACTCGCCACTGGTGTAGTCATAGGCTTCCTGACCTATGTCCATGGTGACAATCGACAGGTCCTGACGAAAAGCATAGGGAGCAAAGCGTTTTTGCCCGGGCAGAAACCCGGGCTGAAAGGCGATGGCGCTGCCGTAAAAGTTGGGATTGCGCTGCAACCTGTCCCTGAGCAGTTGATAGAGATTGTCCGCTTGTTGCAGACGTTCGAAAGACTCCAGATTCCCCAGGCTGTATGCCAGTGTCTGGCTATCCCTTTGTGCCAAAGACAGCTCAAACTCGAGCCTTTTAGCGGCGAAGTCTGCCTTTTCGGCCAAGTCGGCAAAGAAGGCTTTCTCTTCTTCCTGATAGTTATACCAGCCGGTAACCCCCGAAATCACAGTCATGATGCTGATTAAGGGAATGGCTATCTGCAACAGAATACGGCTGCGAAAAGTTCTGAGTGTCGCGGTATCCGGCATAGCTCTGCCTCTCTGACGATTTCCTTGCGACTCTGCAACTGCAAAGTCCTATTGTCAGACACACTCTCTTGGGCAATCAATGCCGAAGTACATCAGGCGACTGAAGTCAACTAACTGATTAAAGGTCAAAAATTAACCTTGTTATTTAAGCATTAGCCATGCGGTTAAACAAGTGAAGCGGAGCAAATTTCACAAAAAAGTCAGCTGCAGCCAACTGGCATAAAACACACAAAAAAAGATAAGCTGGAATTATTTAAATAAACTCTTGTGTTGCAGGGAAAGAGAACGGCCAATAGCTGCAAGCCAGCGCTGAAAGCGCCCCTTTCCATGCGGCTTGCTATTGGCAGTAGAATCTCTACTATCTGGGTTTAAACAAGGTTTTTGAGTGGCTGAATTCATGGCGAGCTCCTGTGGTGACCAAATGCATTTTGCTGCGGCGCCCACCGTAAAACCAACGATGATTTCTTACCATTAAAATAAGTACAACTTATGGAACACTTAGATCACTTCAAGGGACTGCGCTGCCTGGAAGCGGCGGCGCGGCACAAGAGCTACACCCAAGCCGCAGAAGAGTTACATATCACCCAAGCGGCGGTCAGCCAACAGCTACGCTTGCTGGAGGCTCACCTGGGGATCAAACTCTTTATTCGCCGCGGTCGCAGCATGCAGCCCACCAGCCGTGCTCAGCAGCTGGCCGATACCCTGACGGCGGCATTCGGCTCCATCGGCTCCTGCTGGCAAGAGATACAATGTCAGGGGGTTCCAGGAGAGCTCAACATCACGACAACTCAGTCCTTTGCCTCCTTGATCCTGCTGCCGAATCTTGGGCAGTTCAATCGGCTGCATCCGGAAATCAAGGTCAAGGTCTGGGCCTCGAGTCAGTTGGAAGATCTCCAACACGCAGAGATGGATATCGGGATACGTTTTGGTGACATTGACGCGGGTGAGCTTTACTGTCGTCACCTGTTCGACGATGACACTGTGCCCCTGTGTTCCAGCCAACTGGCACAGGAGCAAGCACTCACACATGCCTCGCAACTGAGCCAATGCTGGCTTATTGATGCCGACGACAAGCCGGGACAGGATTGGCTGGCCTGGTTTGCGGCGGCAGGTATCACGCCGGATACCCAGGCGCTCAATTGGGTGCGGGTCGCCAATCTGGATATGGCACTGAGCACGGCGCTGTCAGGCCACGGGGTGTTTTTAGGCTCCCGCCTGATGGCCCAGCAATATATCCGCGCCGGTACGCTCACGGCGCCTCTGCCGCAGGTGCTACCGGGTGGGATCCGCTATCACCTCTTGTATCACGCCGCCTCACCCAAACTGGCCAGGATAAGGCGGTTTGAAGACTGGTTACAGGCCTTGATTGCTTCGCTCAAGGCTCAGGTATCGGCCTGAGGCAGGGCCTCATCACCGCAGCCGCGCAGACGCTGAAAATAACTGCGGGTTTCTGCCAGCACCAGGTGGCGCAGACCTATAATGGCAATCAGATTGGGTATCGCCATCAAGCCATTGACTATGTCGGCGAGCAGCCAGATGAGATCCAGCGTGATAAAGGCGCCCGAGGCAATAAGCCCGAGAAAAACCCAGCGATAGAGCGGGATCCAGCGGCCCTTGGTGAGATAGCTCCAGCAGCGATCGCCATAATAGTTCCAGCCAAGAATAGTGGTAAAGGCGAAACACACCAGCGCTACGGTTACCAAATACTGGCCAATCAGCGGCGTGGTGGCACTGGAAAAAGCAGCACTGGTCATGCCGGCCCCGGCGGTATCGCCATTCCAGACACCGGTAAGAATAAGCACCAAGCCCGTCATGGTGCAGATGATAATGGTATCGAAGAAGGTGCCCGTCATGCTCACCAGTCCCTGCTCAACCGGCTCCTTGGTTTTGGCGGCTGCCGCCGCTATCGGAGCACTCCCCAAACCCGACTCGTTGGAGAACACTCCGCGAGCAATCCCGGTTTGAATCGCCAGGGCAATACCGGCCCCAAAAAAGCCACCGGTGGCCGCCACTGGATTGAAGGCGGAATGCAACACCAGCGCTATCGCATCCGGAATCGCCTCGCTAGCGCTCAGCAGCACCCAAAGACAGGCAATCACATAGCCTATAGCCATAGTGGGCACCAACTTTTGTGCCACAGCCGCAATCCGTTTAACACCCCCTAAGGTCACGGCAGCCACCAGCGAGGTCAGCACCACGGCCGTGCTCCAGGCTGGCACATCAAAGGCGATGGTCAGGGCTTCGGAAATCGCATTGACCTGGGCAAAAGTCCCGATACCGAAAAAAGCGACACCGACACCGAAAACCGCAAACAGCTTGGCCAGCCAGCCGAGTCCCAGGCCTTTTTCTATGTAGTACATGGGGCCACCGGCGATGTTACCGTGGCGATCTGTGGTGCGAAACTTAAGTGCCAATAGACACTCGGCGTACTTGGTGGCCATGCCAAACAAGGCGGCAATCCACATCCAGAACAGGGCGCCGGGGCCACCGAGTTTGATGGCAGTAGCCACCCCAACAATATTGCCCGTGCCTATGGTGGCCGACAACGCGGTACAAAGAGCGGCAAAAGAGGAGAGTTCCCCCTTGCCATTGGCGGGTTTGAACAGCAACTGCAGCGCCAGCGGCAGACGCAACAGTTGAATGAATCCCAACCTGAAGCTCAGATAAATACCGGTTCCCACCAACAAGAGTAAGGTGGCAGGTCCCCAGACAATAGCGTTTATCTGGGTAAGAAGTGCATGAAAATCCATAGATTCCTCAGTTATTAAACATCAAAATTAATAAACGGAGGAGGAAAAGAAATGGCTGCGAAACCGCGGCAGCAGAGGCCAAAGGCGAAAGGTCACCAGAGGCAAGGCGGTGCAATCATCCTCTCCTCTGTCCTTTTGCCTGAGCGTTTCGCGCTGGCCTAAGCCGGCACTTTCGCCTTCGGCGCCGGGGCATGCCCGGTCTCTCCAGAGGCTCGTCCAGTAACAGTCCACGCCGTCAATGCTGACCGGCACCTGAAAGAGTACCTCCAACCGGGTTAACCGGTGGAAATTGCCTCGTCGGTGTGGGGGCGATTCCCCACTCTCCTGCTACCTTCATCCGAACGGATTGCCACGTTATTTGTGGCAGGTGGCACAGTTTGCGCCTAAATGGCCCCCGGCTCAAGGGGCAAAGCCGACTCGCGCCCTGTTTGCTGCAAAAAATTTGACCTTGGCCTACACCCCGAGCGACCGAACCAGGTTCGGTTTACGCGGTAACAACAGCTGAAAGTCGAGTTCACCGATTGAAAAAACTTGTTATGCTGTAGCAGATTACTGCGGTTCACAGGAGTTCAAATGCAGAGCCAGGTGTTGCTGGAAGGGGTAAGCAAAGGATTTTTGGACGGCGATCGTCCCCACAGGGTGCTGGAAAATCTCAGCCTGGAGATCAAACCCGGCGAGACGGTGGCATTGACCGGCCCCAGTGGCAGCGGCAAGAGCACACTGCTGAATCTGATAGCCGGTTTTGAGCACCCGGATCAGGGCCGCATTCTGCTGGCAGGTCAAGACAGCAGCCGCTGGCAGGACAAACAGTGGAGCGCCTTTCGCCGCCGCCATCTGGGAGTGGTGTTCCAGCAATTCAACCTACTGACGCCGCTCAATGTTCGCGACAATATTCTTTTTCCCCTGTCGCTGCTCGGTGAAGGCTGGCAAGCCTGGTGCGATCACCTGGTGCAGGCGCTGGGGCTGACGCCACTGTTGAACCGGGAAGTCGAAAGCCTCAGTGGTGGTCAACAGCAGAGAGTCGCCATTGCCCGCGCCTTGGCCCATAGGCCTGAATTACTGCTGGCCGATGAGCCGACAGGCAACCTGGATGCCGCCGCCGGTGATGAGGTGATGCAGCTTTTGTGCGCTCTCGCCGCCGATGCCGGCAGTGCCATTCTGATGGTCACCCACAGCGAAACGGCCGCCGCCTATATGCAGCGCCGCTGGCACCTGCAGCAAGGGCGCATTCATGAATGACACAGGGGCGCTGACCACAATCAAGTTGGCCTGGCAGGCCCTGAAAGTCACCCTGGCCCACTATCGCAAGGCGCCGCTGCAGGCCGGCGCCATACTGCTGGGGATAGTGTTGGCGGTGACTCTGCTGATTGGCGTCAAGGCTACCAACGACAACGCCATCAACAGCTACCGTGAGGCGGGCGAAGCCCTGGGACAACAGGCCAGCCTGTTTATCACCCCCAAGGCCCGCGGGGCCAGCCTCGATGAAGCACTCTATTTTCAACTGCGCCAAAGCGGCATCCAGGCACTGCCGGTGATCAGCGGCGTCCTTGACGACGCTCAGGGTCGCCAGTGGCAAGTGGAAGGCAGTGATATCATTGCCGCCCTCGGCACCTTCGAGCAAAGGGGCAATGGCCGCAACCATCTGCCCTTGAATAGACTGCTCGCCGGTGAGCCCATCATTGTCATGAGCGACAGCCTGCATCAGGGACTCAAGGCGCCGCCAACCCTGTCCCTCGGTGGACGCACGCTCGAAGTGCTGGCGCTCGCCGACTCACAGCAGCTCGGCAACCGCCTCTATCTGGATATCTCGCTGGCCCAGCAGCTATTAAAGCGCGAAGGCACTCTCAGCTATATCGCCCTCTTTGGCGAGCCGCTGAGGCTCAAAGAGCGGCTCAAGCAAAGCGGACTGCCGCTGGGTAAGCTGAATATCAGCGAGCAGGACAAGGGCGCCGCCCTGACAGCGCTCACCCGCAGTTTTCATTTGAATCTCAACGCCATGGGGATGTTGGCCTTCGTGGTGGGGCTGTTTATCGCCTACAACGGTGTACGCTACAGCCTGATGAAACGCCGCCGTTTGTTGCTCTTGTTGCTCAAGCAGGGCCTGGGACGACGTGCCCTGATGCTGGCGCTGCTGCTGGAGTTGTTGTTGCTGGTGTTCATTGGCTCGGCCAGTGGCTTTATTCTGGCGCTGCAGCTCAGCCAGTGGCTGCAGCCCATGGTGGCGCTGACCTTGGAGCAGCTCTATGGTGCGACTCTGCTGCCAGGGAATTGGCGCTGGCAATGGTTGGCCGAAGGCGCCGGTCTGACACTTATCGCCGCACTGCTGGCCTGCGTGCCCCTGTATCTTGAGCTGTGTCATCAGAGCCTGGCACAAAATACCCAGAGCCAATGGCATGCCCACAGACACAGAAGCATGCACAAACGCCTGTTTCTCATTGGGGTTGCGCTGCTTGCCCTGACGGCGCTGCTTTATCCCTTGAGCCAAACCCACCAACACAGCCTGGGCTTGATGGGGCTCTTGACCCTGGCTATCCCGCTGCTGTTGCCGCAACTGTTGCAGTCTTTGCTCGGGCTATTGGCGCGGCTGTTTCCGTCCGGACTCAGCAAGTACGCCATCGCCGATACCCGAGAGCTGGTGGCACCGCTGGCGCTGGCCATGATGGCGCTGCTACTCGCCCTGTGTGCCAATATCGCCATGAATACCCTGGTAGGCAGCTTTGACAAGACCCTTAGAAGCTGGCTCGACACCCGCCTGCATGCCGAGCTTTATATCCGCCCGGGCGCCGGCAATATGGCGAGTCTGGAGCATTTTCTTGAGCAGCAAGCCCCCGGATTGGCTCATTTCTACCAATGGCAGGCGCCCTTCTATGCCAAGGGAAGCGGCAATACGCTGGAGATAAACCTTATCAGCCGGGACGCCGACTCTATCGCGCGCACCACGGCGCTGAAAACCCCAGCCCAGGCTCAGGTGCAAGGAGCCCAAAACAAGCAACAGCAAGCGCTGCAGACTGTGATCCAAGGCCAGGCTCTGGCTATCAGCGAGCCCTTGGCCCTGATGCTGGGGCTGGCGCCGGGCGACAAGCTCAGCCTCTGCCCGGATAAGGAATGTAAGACACCACTGACCCTGCCCATCAGCGCCATCTATTACGACTATGGCAATCCCAAGGGGGAGGTCATGCTGGCACAATCCCTCTGGCAAGGGCTTAAGCTGCCAACTGAAGCCGTTAGCCTGGCGGTGAGTGGCATAGCAACAAGTGCAGAAAGGGCCAAGGGGGCAGGACTCACAAGCATTGCCGCCCTAGAGCGCGCCCTCATTCAAGAGCTTGGACTCAGTCCGGTACAGGTCTACAGCCAGCAAAAAATTCGCGATGAGGCGATTCGGGTCTTCAACAAGACCTTCAGCATTACCCTGGTACTCAACACCCTGACCTTACTGGTGGCCGCCGTGGGGCTTTTCAGTGCCGTGCTGATGCTGACCCAGTCCCGCCAGGCGAGCCTCGCCATGTTACGCTCGCTCGGGCTTACCCGTGGCCGGCTTTTGTCTATGTTGCTATTGCAGATGCTGCTGGTGGTGCTGCTCACCTGTCTCTTGGCCCTGCCCATGGGGGCGATTCTCGGTTACCTGCTTATCCATAAGGTGACGCTGCAGGCCTTCGGCTGGACCATAGCCATGCAGTGGGACTGGCTGGCCTATGGCCGGGTGGTGCTTTTGTCGCTGCTGTGCTGCATCCTGGCGGTGATAGTTCCCCTCTATTGGCAGAGCCGCCGCTCTCTGGTCTCCAGCCTGCAACAGGAGGTGCTCTAATGCGATTGATTACAATGCGGTGGCGTGCCGTAGCGCCCTTGTTAGCGGGTCTACTGCTGGGCTGCGCTGTGCTGAGTGGCTGCGATAAGGCTCATCAAGATCAGGCTCAGCAGCAAGACTCACGGGCCATGAGCCGGGTGATGGGTACAGCGAGCGAAGGTTATGCGAAAGTCGAGCCCGGTGCGGCGCTGCAATTTCCAAAAGATCACCTGCCCCACCCCAGGTTTCGTCAGGAGTGGTGGTATCTGACCGCCAATCTGACCACGCAAAGCGGTGAGCCCCTCGGGCTGCAATGGACTCAGTTTCGTATCGCCCTCTCCCCGGATGAACCTGAATCCAGCTCTTCCTGGGCGACGAATCAGCTTTATATGGCTCACAGCGCGCTCAGTTTTCAAAACAGTCACCAAAGTGCCGAGCGCTGGGCCAGGGGCGCGCTTGCCGCGCCCCAGGGCAAAGCTGCCCATCCCCAGGGAGCCCAGGACAAAACTCAAGCCGGAGCCATGGGCTTGCCGCTCAGGGTCTGGCTCGATAACTGGCGCTGGCAAAGTCAGGCGGCAAGCGGCCCCAATAGCGGGCTGTTTCCCGCCAGTTTACAGGTCAGCGAAGAGGACTTTGCCTTCGAGTTACAACTCGATAGCCAAGCCGAGCTGCAGATTCAGGGAGACAAGGGTTTCAGCCGTAAAAATGCCGCCGGCACTGTGGCCTCTTACTACTACAGCCAGCCCTTTATTCGGGTCAAAGGCAAAGTGCGCCACAAGGAGCAATGGCTGCAGGTATCCGGCAATGCCTGGCTCGATAGGGAGTGGAGCTCAGAATTTCTCAGTCGCGGCCAACAGGGCTGGGACTGGTTCGCCTTGCGGCTCGATGACGGCTCGGCCCTGATGCTGTTTCAGCTCAGAGAGCAGGAAAACAAAGCCTTTTTCAGCGGCAAGCGCATGTATCCCGACGGCAGCGGCCACCTGCTGGCGCTCGAAGATATCAGCCTCAGCGTCAAGAACTGGCAACAAACGGCCAGCGGTCGCTACCCTGTCGCCTGGCAACTGGAGCTGCCGGGAGAGTCTCTGTCTATGACTCTGGAAGCCCTCAATCCCAATGCCGCCATGAACCTGTCTATCCCCTACTGGGAGGGGCCCATCACCATCAAGGGCACACAAACCGGCGTGGGTTATATGGAGCTGACCGGCTATTGAACAACCCACTTTAGATAGTAAACAAGAACTATTCTCAAAATGGCGTTGCATTAATATTGCAGGAGTCAAGCGGCTAATCTGTTTAAATTTCAAACTTGGATTCAGATCACATTGAAAATGTTGATCCGGATCGCCAATCGCTTTCATTACCTCTCAAGAGGTATACCCACATTTTTAATGAGGTCTAGACTTTGATTCAGTTCTGGTGACTCGGCCCATGCCGTGCCAGTCGCCCTTACCTGTCGAGGTGAGCCTCAATGAAGCAACAAACAGAGATGGAATACCATGTCACCAGTCTGGTGGTGCATGCCGCTCCGGGAACCCTGGAGGCGGTGACCACTGCCATCCAGGCCCTTGAAGGCGCCGAAGTCCACGCCAGCAGCCCAGAAGGCAAATTGGTAGTCACCCTCGAAGGCGAAAGCCAGGGCGAGATCCTGGATAACGTCGAAGCAATCAACCGTCTGCCCGGGATACTGTCCAGCAGTCTTATCTATCATCAGGTCGATTCTGAGCCTGTCAGTCAAACAAAAGAAATAAAGAGTGAGGAAACACCATGAGCATAAGCCGCCGCGAGTTTCTTAAAGCCAACGCCGCCGTTGCCGCCGCCACGGCCGTTGGAGTCACTCTGCCAGTGAAAGTCGTCGAAGCCGCTGAGCAGAAAGACAATATCAAATGGGATAAGGCCCCCTGCCGATTCTGCGGTGTCGGCTGCTCTGTGCTGGTAGGCACAAAAGAGGGCAAGGTCGTCGCCACCAAGGGCGATCCTGAGAGCCCGGTCAACAAGGGCCTGAACTGCATCAAGGGCTACTTCCTGTCGAAAATCATGTACGGAAAAGACCGTCTGACCACTCCACTGCTGCGGATGAAAGACGGCCAGTATGCCAAAGACGGTGAGTTCACCCCGGTGAGCTGGGACAAGGCCTTCGATGTGATGGCAGAAAAGTGGAAGCACTCGCTCAACACCAAGGGCCCGACTTCTGTGGGCATGTTCGGCTCAGGCCAGTGGACCATTTGGGAAGGCTACGCCGCCTCCAAGCTGCACAAGGCAGGTTTCCGCACCAACAATATCGACCCCAATGCCCGCCACTGTATGGCCTCGGCCGTGGTCGGCTTTATGCGTACCTTTGGTATCGATGAACCCATGGGTTGTTATGACGACCTGGAAGCCGCCGATCACTTTGTGCTCTGGGGCGCCAACATGGCCGAGATGCACCCCATCCTTTGGGCCCGCCTGTCGGATCGCCGTCTGAGCCACCCCGACGGTAAGGTGCATGTACTGTCTACCTTCGAGAACCGCTCGTTCGATTTGGCCGACAACCCGATAGTGTTCAAGCCTCAGTCCGACCTGGTTATCCTCAACTATATCGCCAACTACATCATCCAAAACGGCGCGGTCAACAAGGACTTCGTCAACAAGCACACCAAGTTTGCCCTGGGTGTGGATGACATAGGTTATGGCCTGCGTCCGGATCATCCGCTGGAGAAAAAAGCCAAGAACCCAGGTAACGGTAAGTTCAGCGATATCAGCTTCGATGAGTACGCCAAGTTTGTCAGCCGCTACACTCTGGAATACGCCAGCGAGATGAGCGGCGTGGAGAAAGAGCGCCTGCTGGAGCTGGCCAAGGCCTACGCCGATCCCAAGGTCAAGGTGATGAGCCTGTGGACCATGGGTATCAACCAACACGTGCGTGGGGTTTGGGCCAACAACATGCTCTATAACCTGCACCTGTTGACCGGCAAGATTGCCACTCCGGGTAACAGCCCCTTCTCTCTCACAGGCCAGCCCTCTGCCTGTGGTACCGCCCGTGAAGTCGGCACCTTTGCCCACCGTCTGCCCGCCGATATGGTGGTCAACAACGACAAACACCGCGCCATCACAGAAAAGGCCTGGCAGCTGCCTGAAGGCACTATTCCGCCCAAGCCAGGTTTCCACGCCGTGTTGCAGAGCCGGATGCTGAAAGACGGCAAGCTCAACTGCTACTGGACCATGTGTACCAACAATATGCAGGCTGGCCCCAATATCAACGATGAAATCTATCCCGGTTTCCGTAACCCGGAAAACTTTATCGTGGTGTCAGATCCATACCCAACAGTAACCGCCATGGCGGCCGACCTGATCCTGCCTACCGCCATGTGGGTCGAGAAAGAAGGTGCCTATGGTAACGCCGAGCGCCGCACCCATATGTGGCACCAGCAGGTGAAAGCCCCTGAAGGCGCCAAGTCGGATCTGTGGCAGCTGATGGAGTTCGCCAAGCGCTTCAAGGTAGAGGAAGTCTGGCCCGCCGAGCTGATTGCCAAGAAACCTGAATACGCCGGCAAGAACCTCTATGAAGTGCTGTTCGCCAACGGCGTGATCAACAAGTTCCCCGCCAGCGACTGTCAGGCCGAACTCAACGATGAATCTGAACACTTCGGCTTCTATGTGCAGAAGGGGATCTTCGAAGAATACGCCGCCTTCGGTCGCGGCCATGGTCACGATCTGGCTCAGTTCGACCGCTACCACGAAACCCGCGGTCTGCGTTGGCCGGTAGTGGATGGCAAGGAAACCCTGCGCCGCTTCGTTGAAGGTTCTGACCCTTACGTTAAACCGGGTTCAGGCTATCAGTTCTACGGTAAGCCAGATGGCAAGGCGGTGATCTTCGCCCTGCCCTACGAACCGGCCGCCGAAGAGCCCAACAGTGAATACGATCTGTGGATGAGCACAGGCCGGGTGCTGGAGCACTGGCACACAGGTTCAATGACCGCCAGGGTACCCGAGTTGTACCGCGCCTATCCTGATGCGCAGATCTTCATGCATCCTGATGATGCCAAGAGCCGTGGCCTCAAGCGTGGTGATGAAGTCATCGTCGCCTCGCCTCGCGGCGAAGTGAAGACCCGGGTTGAAACCAAGGGCCGTAACAAGCCGCCCAAAGGCGTGGTGTTCATGCCCTTCTTCGATGCCCGCCAATTGGTCAACAAGCTGGTACTGGACGCCACCGACCCTCTGTCCAAAGAGACAGACTTCAAGAAGTGTCCGGTCAAAGTGATGAAGGCCTGAGGCAGCAGTAATGGGTGACAAACGCAATAGTGTCAATAACATCAATCGTCGCCAGTTTCTGGCGACCACGGCCAAAGCCGGCTGTGTGATGGGGTTGGCCGGGCTGGGGATTTCAGCGCTGGCCAAGTCCCAGTCGCTGGCGCCCCAGGCGATACGTCCCCCGGGCGCCCTCGCCGAGGACGCCTTTCTCTCGGCCTGCGTTCGCTGTGGCCTCTGTGTCGAGGCCTGTCCCTATGACACTCTGAAACTGGCGCGTTGGTTTGAAGGGGCAGCCACAGGCACGCCCTTCTTCAGCGCCCGCAGTATCCCCTGCGAGATGTGCGAGGACATTCCCTGTACTCGCGCCTGTCCCAGTGGGGCACTGGATACCGGCCTCGATAAAATCGAGGATGCCAGAATGGGCACAGCCGTACTGATCGATGAGAAAAACTGCCTTAACTTCAAAGGCCTGAGATGTGATGTCTGCTACCGTGTCTGCCCGCTCATCGATGAGGCCATCACCCTTGAGCGTGCCCGCAATGAGCGCAGTGGCCACCACGCCATGTTTATTCCTACCGTGCATGCCGATATCTGTACCGGTTGCGGCAAGTGTGAACATGCCTGCGTTTTGGAAGAGGCGGCGATCAAGGTGCTGCCGCAGAAGCTCGCCAGCGGCAAGACAGCCGAGCACGACACTTACATAGACACGGAAAAGACCACCCTGGAGATGCTCAATCAAGGGCTGCCCGGACTGGGTAACGGAGGGGCAATATGAGTCGGAAAAAAAGCTCAGACGCCTTTGCCGCCGATGCCATCGCCACCCTGGGTTGGTGGAAGGCACACAGGTTCCTGCTGCTCAGGCGCCTGTCACAACTGAGCGTTTTGCTGCTGTTTGCCATAGGACCACTGTTTGGCCTCTGGCTGCTGAAAGGCAACCTGTCGGCCAGTCTGTTACTGGACACAGTGCCGCTAGCCGATCCGCTGGTGACACTGCAGAGTTTGGCCAGTGGCCATCTGCCGGAACTGAGCCTACTGCTCGGCGCTGCCATTGTCGCCCTGGGTTATGGCCTACTGGGTGGACGGGTGTTCTGCAGCTGGGTCTGCCCGGTCAATATGGTGACAGATACGGCTGCCTGGCTCAGACGCAAGTTGGGCCTGCCCAGATTGCCCGAGCTGCCAAGGTCGCTGCGCTACTATCTGCTGGTATTGGCGTTGCTCTTGCCCCCACTGACCGGCCTGTTGGCCTGGGAGTGGCTCAACCCGGTTCCCGTGGCCTACCGAGCCTTGTTGTTCGGTGGTTTCAGTGGCCTGTGGCTGCTGCTGGCGATACTGCTGCTGGATCTGTTCGTCAGCGAGCGCGCCTGGTGCAGCCACCTGTGCCCCAGTGGTGCCCTCTACAGCCTGTTAGGCAAGCTGCGACTGGTCAATATCGAGGCGGTAAGAGCCAACGACTGCAACAACTGCATGGACTGTTTTACCGTGTGTCCCGAACGGCAGGTGCTCAAACCCGCCCTCAAGGGAAGCAACCCAACGATAAGCAGTACCGATTGCACCCTCTGCGGCCGCTGTATCGATGTCTGTGCCAAGAAGGTCTTTGAGTTTGATACGCCATTAACCCGGCTCTCACCCAAGGGTGAAGCCAAAGACAAATCCAACAAAATAGATTGCAACCGAATTGCCACCAAGGCGGAGAACAAGCAATGAAAAAAACACTCAGCGCAGCCGCGATGCTGCTGGCACTCAGCGCCTGCTCAGGACAGCAGGCAGAAACGGCTCAGCCGGTTAACGTCAGTTCTCTTGGCGGTGGCGATGCAGAGATTAGCTCTGTACGCCCGGCCGATGCCATGCCTTCCTATCCAATGCGTGGCAATGCCATAGAGCGTAACTACGCCGAACAGCCGCCGCTCATTCCTCACAAGGCCGACTACCCCATCAGCCTGAAGAAAAACAGCTGCATGAACTGCCATGACTGGAGCAAGGCCAAGCGCATGAAGGCAACGCCTGTGGCCAAGTCCCATGTTATCGACGACAAGGGCACCCTCAATGGACAGAACTATTTCTGTACCCAGTGCCATGTGCCTCAGGCCGATAACAAGCAGCCGCTGGTGGAAAATAACTTCAGCACTGGCGCTGCCAACTGATAGCGAAAAAAACCGGGTCGCTGCTTCCTGGAGGCGCCCCGGTTTCAAGGTACAGCCCCAAAGGGATTGGGGCTTGCCGCCCTTCCCAGCCCTTCACTTTGATGCCTCAATGTTTCTGAAAGATGGCAATCCGCCGCTCATCGACAAAACATAAGCTCAAAGCAAACGTCTCACAGAGCCAGTCCAATGTTGCACGATGGAAGAAACTGCAATGGGTAGGATCCCGGGTATAGTGCCAGTCATAAAACTGGGCTTCACTCTGCCAGCGGTCTGTCATTATGCCTAAATAGCCCCCCGGAACCAGACGTGCCAGCAGCGCGCTTATCTCGGCGGCGGGCTTGTGCAAATGCTCGAAACACTCGCTGGAGAGAATAAAGTCATACTGCGCCTGCAATGGATTGGGGAAAAACAGCGGGTCGAAATCGTCACACGCTATCCCTTCCCGGGCCAGGAGCCTTGATAGTGTCGGCCCAGGGCCACAGCCAAAGTCCAGCCCCTGCATGCCCGGGCGCAGAAAGGTCATCGCCGGCGTCAACAAGCGCTGCAAAAAGCCCACATAGCCGGGATCGTCAATGCTGTTCTCGTGGGTATCGTAAAACTGCTGCTCCTCATTCAAGGGCAGAAAATGCGCAGGGTCGAGAAAGATGAGCCGACACTCTGGGCAGAGAAAATAACGTCTGGCAACCCTGGCGGGAACTATCTGCTTAGGCTGGGTGTTGGCACACAAGGGGCATGGATTCATCGATGACTCGGTTCACTTTAACGGCTTTGGTTTAACGACTTTGGTTTTACAGCCTTGGCCTAAAGGCTTTAACTCAGAGCTTTAACTCATAGCTCTAACTCAGAGCTTTGGCTCAGTGCCTGGCTCATTACTTTGACTCGGCGGTTGGCTATCGGGCAGGAGCTTTCATACTTTCCCGCAACAGTCGCCGCCAAAAACTGCGCCTACTCTAACAAACCCCACCCGCTGCTCCTAGAGCTTAATCGGCAAGACGCAACAACCACTTTTCTCCAAGGCACAGGCGAAAGTCATAGAGTTTCACCTCACAGCTGTCGCGGGCTTTCGTCCTGGCGACTTTTCGGCATGCCGTGAAATCATCCCTGATGGCTCCACTCTGGCATCCCTGCCAGAGTGGGCCTCAAATCCACCAGGACCTGGATTCAGGTGTCGTCGGCTAAATCACCGTCAATACAACTTCGCAGTTTAAGATGTACACCTTTATCCAGGTACAGGCGGAACTGTGACCGTCGAAAACAGGGATATTTTCGTCGAGGCTACTACCGCATTTGTTCCAGACAAATGTCGGTATACACTCCATATATGGACCCATCCCGTTTGCAAGACATTTGATTTCAATTTGAGAAGAGTTCATTGCACCCATATATTCGGCCTGTTACTGAGTTAAATCTCTGGCCCTGATGGATATGTGCTTCTACTTTCCTCATCATCCCTGCGGCTTCACGATGAGCCTATGGATTCAACAGGTTTTAAGTAGAACAGTCTGACTGTCTCATCATCAAATCAATTGTCACCGCAACTTGGTGATAGGTTTGCATTATCTTACTTCACAACCTGATTTATAAGCTTCATGTCGCCGGCCGATACGTTTCTTCTTTGGCCGCTATGACCCAGGCAACTCTGGCAAGCTTGTTGGCTACTGCAACGCAGGCGCGATTAAAGCCTCGACGCTCCACGAGGGCCTTCACCCACAGGCTGAGCTTATCGGTTTTGTGCTCGCAGTGACGCAAAATGGACCTGGCACCATGAATGAACAAGGTTCGTAGATAGGCATTGCCTCGCTTACTGATCCCCAGCAGATTATCCTTGCCGCCACTGCTGTGCTGCCTGGGCACCAGACCGCACCAAGCTGAAAAATGGCGGCCATTGTGAAATGCCTTCCCCTCCCCAACAGCGGCATAAAATGCCGTCGCAGTGACAGGACCACCCCCCAAGACGGT